>NZ_CP040058.1:3455000-3588860 GCF_005280655.1 Anaerostipes rhamnosivorans | reverse complement strand
TGATTTTTTCGGACCTCTTTCTAAATAAGTTTAAAAAAATACACTATTACTAGTGTATAACAAAAGGTTTTTTTTTTCAATCTTTCTTTCATATTATAAGTACAATAGTAATACAATGTACGTGGTCCGTGGAAAACTGTGGATAATTTTATTCACAAAATCAACACTAGGAAATATCAGGGGTTTCGACACATATAAACATAGGATTAACAAATATTTCACATAGTTGTCCACAGGTTATCCACAAATTGTGCATAACTTTTTAGAGTCCTACAACATCTATGGATGGATAAATTTTATAACAAAAAAACCTAGAATACACTTGACTTATCGTATGGTCTTTGCATATAATGGGAGTGATGTTTTTTAGAAAATATATGGTTTCATATATAATATTACTATTATTTGATTAAGGAGGTGTTTCTAGACATGAAAATGACATTTCAGCCAAAGAAAAGACAGAGATCTAAAGTTCATGGTTTCAGAAAGAGAATGAGCACTGCTAACGGAAGAAAAGTTATTAAAAGCAGAAGAGCAAAAGGAAGAAATAGATTGTCAGCATAGGTCGCAGTGATGTGACCTTTTCTTTTCTCTAAATTGAATAGGGAAGGAAAACATATGAAGCATTATCATTCATTAAGGAAAACGAAGGAGTTTCAGCAGGTATATAGAACCGGCAAGTCAAAGGCAAACAAGTATTTCGTTTTGTACTGCATGGAAAATCAGCTAGGTTATAATCGTTTTGGAATCTCCGTCAGCAAGAAGGTGGGAAACAGCGTGGTAAGACACCGGGTGACCAGACTTCTGAGGGAGAGCTACCGGCTCCATCAATCGGAGCTGAAGCAAGGATTTGATATTGCAGTCATTGCAAGGAATGCTGTCAAGGATGAAGGTTTTCATAAGGTAGAGAGCGCTTTGCTTCATCTGATGGGTCTTCATCGCTTAAGAAGAGATGAAAAACATTGAAAAAGATTTTGATATATTTGATACGGTTTTATAGAGCGCACTTGTCTAAATTAAAAGGTAAAGGAACTTGCATTTATACACCGACCTGTTCGGAGTATGCAATTGAAGCACTGGAAAAGCATGGTGCATGGAAGGGGAGTCTTCTGGCCGTGTTTCGAATCTTGAGATGTAACCCTTTTGCAAAGGGAGGATATGATCCTGTTCCGGAAGTGAGAAAGGTGAAAGGTAAAAAGAAATGATGTTTTTGGCACAGGCTGCACAGGCAGGAAGCAGCGGAGGAATCTTAGCTCCGATCGTCTGGTTTTTCGGCGAGATCATGAAATGGATTTATAACGGTCTGGCAGCCGTTGGAATTGAGAATCTTGGATTATGTATTATTTTGTTTACACTGATTTCTAAATTATTTATTTTTCCGCTGACAATGAAGCAGCAGAGAAGTATGAAGATCAACCAGGTGGCACAGCCTGAGTTGAATAAGATTCAGAAGAAGTACCGCGGTAAGAGAGATCAGGCATCTATGATGAAACAGCAGGAAGAGATGCAGAAGATTTATGATAAGTATGGGACAAGCCCTACAGGCGGTTGTGCAACTACCTTAATCCAGTTTCCGATTATCATGGCTTTATACTATGTAGTAAGGAATCTGGAAGCATACATTCCGAATATCTCAAAAAGCGCATATGAGTTTGTACTTGGCATCAATATTCAGAATACACCGGGATTTAAGCTCAGTATTTATCTGATCATCCCGATTTTATCAGCTTTGTTCCAGTATTTAAGCGCACGTACATCTATGGCCGATATGGATTCGGACAACCCGGCAGCTGGTATGTCAAAGAATATGATGCTGATGATGCCGCTGATGTCTTTATTCATGTGTATCACACTTCCAGTCGGCATCGGTATTTACTGGACAGCCAGTGCGGTATTCCAGTGGATCCAGCAGATTTTGATCAATAATTATTATAATCATACAAATATGCAGAAGATCATTGAGAAGAGCAGAGAAAAAGCAGCAAAGAAGAAAGCCAAGAAAAAAGGCCCTTCTATGTATGAAAAAATGATGGGAGCCGCAAATGGAAGCGGTGCTCCGTCCCAATCATCCCAGGATACTACGATCAGCGATATTGCGAAGAAGAAAGTCACCAAGAATGTAGAGTATAATACGAAATCTGAGGGAGGAATTGCATCTAAGGCGAACATTGTAAAGAACCGGATGGATAAAGGAGGAAAATAGGATGGCAGTAAAACGTTTTACTGGCAGAACAGAATCTGATGCGGTTATGAATGCGGCGATGGAGCTGGGAATTCCAAGCACAGAAATTCAGTATGCAGTGATTGACAAAGGAAGCAACGGCTTTTTAGGATTGTTCAAGAAACCGGTGATCATTGAATTAAGGGAAGCAGAGGACATATCTGCTGAGCCTGTAAAGGAAGAAAAGCTTGCAAAGGCTCCGGAAGATTCCATTAAGAAACCGGAACAGTCTCAGGAAAAGGCTGAGGATTCTTATGAAAAACCGAAAGAAAAAGAATATAAACGTCCAGAAAACATTGACAAGATCATTGAAGATACAGAATCCTATTTGGACGAAGTATTAAAGGCAATGGGCCTTATTCCAAAGCTAAACCTTTATTATAATACTACCGGAAATATACTTAATATTAATGTGACAGGGGAGAAGATGGGTGCTTTGATCGGAAAGCATGGCCAGACTCTGGATGCACTTCAATATCTAACCAGTCTGTTTGTGAACAAAGAGAGTGAATCTTTCATTAAGGTTAAGCTTGATACAGAGAATTATAGGGAGCGCAGGCAGGAAACATTGGAAAAGCTTGCACTCAGTATTGCAAACAAGGTTAAGAAAACAAAAAAACCGGTTCATCTGGAGCCTATGAATCCAAATGAACGCCGGATCATCCATTCTGCACTTCAGCGGGATCCAAAGATTGTGACGAAGAGTCAGGGAAAAGATCCTTACCGCAGAGTGGTTGTCATGCTGAAGAAATAAGAAATTTGGGTTGCCTTTTGCGGCAGCCCTTTTTTGCCTTGCGGAGGACAGTGAAATGGGAACAGATACAATTGCAGCGATTGCCACACCGCTCACAAACAGCGGGATCGGCATTATCAGAATCAGCGGACCGGAGGCCATAGACATTGTCTCTAAAGTATTCCGTCCCAAGAGAAATAAAGATATAAAAAGGGCAGCTACCTACACTGCACATTATGGACATGCCGTTAAGGACGGGAAAGATATTGACGAATGTATCCTGATCATCATGAAAGGGCCTCATTCTTATACTGCGGAGGACGTGGCGGAGATCAACTGCCACGGCGGTGTGGTAGTCATGAAGAAGATTCTGTCCTGTGTTCTTGAGGCGGGAGCAAGACCGGCAGAACCGGGTGAGTTTACAAAACGAGCATTTTTAAACGGAAGGATCGATCTTACGAAAGCCGAGGCAGTGATGGATCTGATCCACTCTAAGAATGAATTTGCTATGGAAACTTCTTTAAAGCAGCTGAAGGGGGCACTGTCAGAAAAAATTAGCATACTGAGAAAAGAGATTCTTCACAGCGTGGCCTTTATTGAATCCGCACTGGATGATCCAGAGCATTACTCTGTGGATGGATTTTCTGAGCAGCTGAGAGTGCAGGTGGAACATGCCAGAGATGATATACAAAGGTATATCGACTCCTCAGACAATGGACGTATTTTAAAGGAAGGCATCCATACAGCCATTGTGGGTAAACCAAACGCCGGAAAATCCTCAATCCTTAATGTATTACTGGGAGAGGAGAGGGCAATCGTCACCGATATCGCCGGCACGACCAGGGATACGCTGGAGGAATCTATACAGATTAATGGTATTCCGCTGAATGTGATTGATACGGCTGGAATTAGGGATACGGAAGATATTGTGGAGAAGATCGGTGTGGATAAAGCGAGAGATTCGGTGATAAAAGCCGATCTTGTGCTCTATGTTGTGGATACTTCTGTACCTCTTACAAGGGAAGATGAAGATATTATGAAACTTCTCACTGGCAAGCAGGTGATCGTACTCTTGAATAAATCCGATTTGGATACAGAGGTTTCTGAAAAAGAATTTATTGAGAGAGGATTTCAGAATATTGTTGCCATGTCAGCAAAAAGTCTCTACGGTTTGGAAGATCTGTATGAAAAGATCAATGAACTGTTTTTCCATGGCAGTGTATCTTTCAATGATGAAGTTTATATTACAAATATGAGGCATAAAAAGGCACTTTCAAATGCCAAGGAAAGCCTGGAGCTGGTGCTTACGAGCATCGATGATGAAATGCCGGAGGATTTCTTCTCTATCGATCTCATGAACGCTTATGAGGAACTTGGATACATTATAGGAGAATCCGTAGGTGAGGATCTGGTAAATGAAATATTCGCAGAATTTTGTATGGGTAAATGACAATGAAAAAATTAGAAGAACATTATGATATTGTAGTAGTCGGAGCGGGGCATGCGGGCTGTGAGGCGGCACTTTCCTGCGCACGGCTTGGATTCCAGACGATCTGTTTTACGGTCAGTATGGACAGCGTTGCTCTCATGCCGTGTAATCCGAACATCGGAGGGAGCTCCAAAGGGCATCTGGTAAAAGAAATTGACGCTCTCGGCGGTGAGATGGGCATTAATATTGATAAGACTTATATCCAGTCTAAAATGCTTAATCAGTCAAAGGGCCCGGCGGTTCATTCCCTGAGAGCACAGGCGGATAAAAAGATGTACTCTATGTCCATGACACAGGTTATGGGAAATACGGAAAATCTTACGGTCAGACAGGGGGAAGTGACAGAGATTCTTGTGGAGGAAGGGAAAGTACAGGGTGTGAAAACTTATTCAGGCGCTGTATATTATGCCAGTGCGGTGATCCTCACCACGGGTACTTACTTAAAGGCCAGATGTATCTATGGAGATGTGAGCAACGAGACGGGTCCGAACGGACTGCAGGCTGCCAATTATCTGACACAGTCCCTGTTAGACCTGGGGATCGAGATGCGGCGCTTTAAGACAGGGACTCCGGCGAGGATTGATAGAAACAGCATTGACTTCAGTAAAATGGAAGAGCAGTTTGGGGATGAAAAGATCGTTCCTTTCAGCTTTACAAATACACGGGAGGATATTAAACGGAACCAGATATCCTGCTGGCTCACATATACAAATGAGGAGACGCATGCGGTCATCCGCGAGAATATCGGGCGATCCCCGTTGTTCTCGGGAGCAATTGAGGGTACAGGCCCCCGTTACTGCCCATCCATCGAAGATAAGATTGTGAAGTTCCCCGATAAAAACAGGCATCAGGTCTTCATTGAGCCCGAAGGGGAATACACTAATGAGATGTATGTGGGAGGGATGTCCAGCTCCCTGCCTGAGGATGTGCAGTATGATATGTACCGCAGTGTGACCGGGCTTGAAAATGTAAAGATCATTAGAAATGCCTATGCCATTGAATATGACTGCATCAATGCTACCCAGCTCAAGCCTTCTTTAGAGTTTAAAGCTATTGAAGGTTTGTTTTCCGCAGGGCAGTTTAACGGCAGTTCTGGATATGAGGAGGCGGCAGCCCAGGGGCTTATTGCTGGAATTAATGCATCCAGAAAACTTCAGGGAAAGGAAGCTTTGATCCTTGACCGTTCCCAGGCATATATTGGAGTATTGATTGATGATCTTGTGACAAAGGAAACCAGTGAGCCATACCGGATGATGACATCCAGAGCAGAGTACCGGCTTCTGTTAAGACAGGATAATGCAGACCTGCGGCTTTCAAAAATTGGTTATGAGGTTGGTCTTATCAGCAGGGAGCGGTATGAGAAGCTTTTACAGAAGGAAGAGATGATTGAAAAAGAGATTGGGCGTCTCAGCCGTGTAAATGTGGGGGCCTCAAAGGATGTGCAAAAGCTTTTGTCTGAATGTAAAAGTACAGAATTAAAGTCTTCCGCTACTATGGCAGAACTAATCAGAAGGCCGGAGCTTACTTATGATATTCTGGCGCCCATCGACCCGGACCGACCGGAATATCCCGAGGATGTCAGGGAACAGGTGAATATCAACATTAAATATGAAGGGTATATCAAACGCCAGCTTTCCCAGGTGAAGCAGTTTAAGCGTTTGGAGAAAAAGAAGATTCCAGAAGGAATACTATATGAAGAAATAGGAAACTTGAGAATTGAAGCGGTTCAGAAGCTGTCCAAGATACGCCCGGCATCCATTGGGCAGGCGTCCAGGATATCAGGAGTGTCCCCGGCGGACATTTCCGTACTTCTCATTTATTTGGAACAGCTGAATCAAAAGGCTTAGGAGTGTATATGGTAAGTTTAAGAGAAAAAGCAGAAGAGCTGGGAATTACCCTGTCAGACAGACAGCTGGCCCAGTTTGAAACCTATTATGAGCTTCTGCATGAAAAGAATAAGGTCATGAATCTGACTGCCATTACAGAGCGGGATGATGTGATCTTAAAACATTTTGTGGATAGTCTGGCCCTGGTGAAGGCAGACTGTGGATTTTCCAGCCAGAGAATTCTGGATGTGGGGACAGGAGCAGGATTTCCGGGTATTCCGTTAAAGATTGCATTCCCAGATCTGAAAGTGGTGCTCTTGGATTCTCTGAATAAAAGAGTTAAGTTTTTAGAAGAGGTGATCGAAGCTCTGGGTCTTGGGAACATCGAGGCAATCCATGGAAGGGCAGAGGATTATGCAAGGCAGAAGGACTACCGTGAACAATTTGATCTGGTAGTATCCCGGGCGGTAGCAAATCTGAGTACACTATCTGAATATTGTCTTCCGTATGTGAAGGTATCCGGAATGTTTCTCCCCTATAAATCCGGCAAGATCGAAGAGGAGTTAAGCCAGGGAAAACATGCGGTGAAGCTTTTGGGCGGAAAGATGGAAGAAGTGGTCTCCTTTGTGCTTCCAGGCACGGATATGGATAGAACGATCCTAAAGATCAAAAAACAAAAGGCAACCCCAAAGCGCTATCCGCGCAAAGCAGGGCTGCCTTCCAAAGAGCCGATCAGTTAAAAAAAGATACGGCAGGTTTTCAGCACTTCCTCTGGATTCTCAAGATGGGGAAGGAGTTTTGTACCTTTGACAAAATGATATTCTATGGATGGATTTAATACCTGGTACTGTTCAATGGTATTCTCCACATCCGGTGCATGGTCTCCCATAAGAAAGTAAATACTGTGATTTAAGTTCTTGATGGAAGGGACCAGATTGCAGTTTAAATAATCTGAGATAAGACTTGCATATAAATATTTTGTATCTGATCCACATTTATGGCAGGCTTCGTGGCAGATATCCACATATTTCTTTTTGATATCCTTAGGTCTGTGGAAATACTCCCGTGCCAGTTTTTTCTCGATCATAGGTCTGCTGTGGAGGATGTTGTAGGTGAGTGTTCCGATGATAGGAAGTTCTATAAAGTACTTTAACATCTTCTTGCGTTTTCCCGGATAACGTCCTGCTCTGGTCATATTCTCCGGGTTAATCAGCATGAGGCGGCTGAAGTTCCTCGGCTCTGTGTAGCAGGCAAGAAAGATCAGGGAAGAAGATTTGCCGCTGGCTATGATATCGGTTTTTGTGCCGATGATATTTTTGATAAAGTCATTGATGAGCTGGACGTAAAGATAACTGGTATAAGTGATCCGCGGCTTGTCCGAACGCCCGCATCCTAAGAGATCCATGGTATAGACGGTGTGGGACTTGGACAGTTCTTCTTTTAATTTATAGAATTCAAGTTCTGAATTGCAGTTGTTCAGGTCATGAATCAGAAGAATCGGAGAACCGGTTCCATGTTTTGTATAATAAATATTGCCGAACCTCCAGGTATAGGTATTACCGTATTTAGAAAACAGGGCGTCTTTCATAGAGGAGAGAGAAAAGACAAGTTTATTTATGAGACAAACACTGAATGTTGCGGTAGTTGTAATCGTGGCCAGATTCCGAAGCTTTTTATAGAAACGCATAGAGAGTCTCCTTTCTAATTTATTACTATTATTATATGACAAACCCTGATTTGATACAATAATACTTTGCATTCCTTAAGATTTCGTTTATCATAGAAGTGAGGTGGTGAGACATTTGGATGAAAAAAAGATCGATAAAGATCAGTTGATGTCAGATTTAGCAGCATATTTGTCTGAGGAGTATATGGAATGTGTGGCGGATAAGGAAGAGCTGATCGAGCAAAGATATAAATTGGAAGAGGAAAAGGAGCGGATGATCCGCTGTGTTCAGCTGGAGAAGGAAAAGCGACAGATCCGTTCTGTATTTTCCCCTCTATCCCTGGATGAAAACAGGATGGAAGAGGTTAAAGAGCCGGATACCGGAGAGGTAGAACATGAAATAGATATAATATCCAGAAAAGAAAGAAAAATACAAAGGAAGTGTGACCGCCTTAAGTCCTATTTAAAGGGGTTGGAGGAAAATTACTTTGTAGTTTCCGGCCTGGAGGAATTGGATAAGGGGCAGGAGGAGATACTGTTTGTTCCGGCATTTTATGAGCTGGCGGACCATATCAGGGAGATACATCCAGATATCACCGTGACGTGCGAGAAGATAGAACGTGAGTGTCCGGTGCTTCTGACTTTTTCTTTTTTGACAGGTTTTCATCAAATGATCAAGTTTGCTATCAGGAGAGTGGGAATCCGTTCCCTGAATATTGATTTATTTATAGAACAGGATAGGATTATGTTACAGTTTGTATTAAAACCTAAAAAACAGGCATCCATTCAAAAATTTAAAAAGAATAGAAATATTTTGGAAGATATGTTAACAAGAGAATTTGCAATTACCAGATGGCAGGAAAACTCAGTGGTATTGCAGGCTATCGTTGAATCATAAGTGAGGAAGAAAATGAAAGAGAAGATTATTGACTTAATAACTGAATCTATTGATGAATTAGATAAGGAAACCGTGGGCAGGATACTGGAGATACCGCCTCAGGAGGATATGGGTGATTTTGCATTTCCTTGTTTTCAGCTGGCTAAAGTATTCCGCAAGGCACCAAATCTGATCGCAGAGGAAGTAGCAGGAAAGATTCATGAATCAGAGTTTGTCTCAAAGGTAGCGGCAATGGGTCCGTATGTGAATTTTTTTATTGATAGAGAAATGTTCGTAAATCAGATGTTAGGACAGGTTTCTGTGGATAACTATGGAAGTTCTGACATGGGTTGTGGAAAAACGATTTGTATTGATTATTCATCACCGAATGTGGCAAAAAATTTCCATGTCGGCCATCTGAGAACAACCCTGATCGGTAACTCAATTTACCGTATTTTTAGAAAGCTTGGTTACAAGGTAGAGAGGATCAATCATCTCGGTGACTGGGGGACCCAGTTCGGTAAATTGATCGTCGCTTATAAGAAGTGGGGAAGCAAAGAGGCCGTAGAGAAAAATGGTATCTCTGAGTTAATGAAGATCTATGTGAAATTCCACGAAGAGGCAGAAAAAGATGATACCTTAAATGATGAGGCAAGGGCTTGGTTTGTAAAAATGGAACAGGGCGATCAGGAGGCACTCTCTATCTGGGAGTGGTTTAAAGATATTAGTCTGATCGAGTATAAGAGAATCTATGAGCTTTTAGATGTGGATTTTGATTCCTATGCAGGAGAAAGCTTTTACAGGGATAAGACGGCAGCAGTTGTGGAACAGTTAAAAGAAAAGGGAATGCTCAAGGAAAGCGAAGGTGCTTTTATTGTTGATCTTGAGGAGTATGATATGCCTCCTTGTCTGATCATGAAAAAAGACGGAAGTTCTATTTATGCGACAAGGGATTTGGCAGCTATCTTTTACCGCAAGAACACTTATGATTTCGACCGCTGTATCTATGTCACCGGTATGGAGCAGAAGCTTCATTTTGCGCAGGTATTTAAGGTTGTGGAGCTTATGGGCTATGATTGGGCGAAGGAAGATTTGATCCATGTGCCTTATGGTCTGGTCAGTCTGGAAGGAGGAAAGCTTTCTACACGTAGCGGAAATATTATATATGCGGAAGATATTTTGAAGGAATCTGTATCTAAGATCAAGGAAGTCATTGAAGATAAAAATCCTGATTTAAAGGATAAAGAAGAAGTGGCAAAGATGGTAGGAATCGGTGCAATTATATTTAATGATCTATATAACCAGAGAATTAAAGATGTTACGTTCAGTTGGGAAAAGATTCACAGCTTTGATGGGGAGACTGGTCCGTATGTGCAGTATACCTATGCTCGTGCTGCCAGTGTATTAAGAAAAACAGGCATTACAGAGGTGGCGGAAGATATAGATCCTGCTTTATTGACAGATGAGGCATCTGTTACTTTGTTAAAAGAACTGATCCGTTTCCCAGAGGTTGTGAAGACAGCGGCAGAACGGTTGGAACCATCTGTAGTTGCTAGGTTTGTTATGGCTGTTGCACAGGCCTTTAATCATTTTTATCATGAAAACCAGTGTAATGTAGAAGATGAGGAATTAAAACGTGCAAGGGTGAAATTGGTCATTATTGCGAAGAAAGCGATCAAAGATGGTCTTGACCTTCTTGGAATGAAGTGTCCGGAGCAGATGTAAGAGTATTAATATAAAAGATTGAAAAGCAGGTTTTTAATACCTGCTTTTTTTATTCCATAGGAAAGTTCTTCGAACCTCCCTATGGAATAAAAAAGCCCTGCGGGCATTATGCACACAAATGCGTGAGGAAACTATTTGACTGCGTCAAATCGCATTTGGCGCTTAAAGTTGTCAATGTTCCACGTGAAACATTGCACTGCACTGTTTATCATAAGAGAGGGAGGGGTTCCCTTTGGAAAACGATAGGTATGAGTAAATTATTTTAATGTTTCACGTGAAACATATAGAAATGAATAGTTGTAAGTGATATAATACCTTTTAAAAGGAGAATATATAATATGGGAAGAATTATCGCAATAGCTAACCAAAAGGGCGGCGTCGGTAAAACAACGACGGCGGTGAATCTTTCTGCTGCATTGGCTGCTGCAGGAAAAAAGACACTCATTATCGATATGGACCCTCAGGGAAATACAACAACCGGATTGGGTTTAGATAAAAATGAGTTAGAGCATACCATCTATGAAGTTATTTCGGATGAAATTTCTTTTAATGAATGTATTTGTCCCAATGTTTTTGAAAACTTGTCATTGGCTCCAGCAAACCGTAATCTTGCGGGCGCGGAGATTGAACTAATGACTGTGGATCGAATGCAATACATATTAAAGGAAAAACTTCATGATACGGTAGAGAACTTTGAGTTCATTATTATAGACTGCCCCCCTGCACTGGGAATGTTGACTGTCAATGCTATGACCGCGGCCGACACCGTAATTGTTCCAATACAGTGTGAATTTTATGCTTTGGATGGTCTAACACAATTAATGTACACCATAGAACTAATACAAAAAAGTTTAAATCCAAACCTTAAAATTGAGGGCGCTGTGTTTACCATGTATGATGCCAGGACCAATCTGTCACTTCAGGTTGTAGAAAATGTGAAATCATACTTAAACCAAAACATTTATAAAACTATTATTCCGAGAAATGTGCGCTTAGCAGAGGCACCCAGTCATGGACTTCCTATCAATGTGTATGATCCCAAGTCAGTAGGTGCTGAGAGTTATCAGATGCTTGCAGAAGAGGTCATTTCAAATGGAGGAAAAGAACAATGACAACAAAAAAGAAAACAGGATTAGGACGGGGATTAAATACATTGATTCCAAGTGCCCCAGTCAAAGAGACAGAGACGGAAAAAATCCTAAAAAAAGATGAGCAGATTAAATCGGAGGTCATGGTACCGATCTTAAAGGTAGAGCCAAATCCTGATCAGCCCAGAAGACAGTTTGATGAAGATGCCCTTCAGGAATTGGCAGACTCTATCAAACAATATGGAATCTTACAGCCACTGATTGTCAAAAAACATGATCAGTTCTACGAGATTATTGCGGGTGAACGCAGATGGCGGGCTGCGAAACTGGCAGGTTTAAAAGAAGTTCCGGTACTGATCAGAGATTACGCTGAAAATGAAATCGTGGAGATCGCACTGATTGAAAATATCCAGAGGGAAGACTTAAATCCTATTGAAGAGGCATTGGCCTATAAGAGATTAATGGAAGAGTTCTCATTAAAACAGGACCAGGTGGCAGCGAAAGTTTCAAAAAGCCGTGCGGCTATCACCAATTCACTGCGGTTGCTCAAACTGGATACAAGGGTCCAGAATCTGTTGTCAGAGGAGATGATATCCACAGGACATGCACGTGCGCTGCTGGCGATCAATGATGCTGACCAGCAGTATGAGATTGCCATGAAAGTGTTCGATGAAAAACTCAGTGTCAGAGAGATTGAAAAGCTTGTAAAACAGCTGGCCAAGAAAAAAAAGGAACCTCCGAAAGAGGATAATACGGTACATGAATTTTTGTTTGCTAATATGGAAGAATCCTTAAAACAGGCGCTCGGCAGTAAAGTAAATATAAAGAACAAAAACAACAAAGGAAAAATTGAAATAGAATATTACTCAAAGGAAGAACTGGACCGTCTGGTCGATATGCTGAGAACGTTATAGGAGGAATAAAATGACTACAGGTATTACGATTTTTGGGGTTGACTTATTTTACTTATTTTGCGGCTTAGCTGGTTTGTGTGCACTGGCATTGCTGCTAATCATTGTTCTGCTGGTAAAAACCAGCAGGCTAAAAAAGAAATACAAACTGTTCATGAAGGGAGAAAATGGGAAATCTCTCGAAAAAATATTTGTCAAACATTTTGATGAGCTGGAACGAATTGAGGAGAATCACAAAATACTTGACGAAGAAATGGGAAGACTGAAAGATAAGCTTCAATTATCTTACTCAAAAATGCATATACTAAAATATAATGCATTTAAAGAAATGGGCGGCGAGACAAGTTTTGCTATCGCCTTGCTGGACCATAGAAATAACGGGATTGTTTTGAATGCAATGAGCAACCGCTACGGAAGCTATATGTATGCAAAAGAAATCAAAGACGGACATTCAGAAGTAGCTCTTTCTAAGGAGGAGCAGATTGTACTGGAAGATTGTATGAATCAATAAACATATCAGGAGGAAGTTATGTTAGATATTAAATTTGTGAGAGAAAACCCAGAAATAGTAAAAGAGAATATAAAGAATAAGTTTCAGGACCGAAAATTGCCTTTGGTGGATGAAGTTCTTGAATTAGATGAAAGGAACCGGGAGATTAAACAGGAAGTCCAGTCACTGAGAGCTAACAGAAATAAGATATCCAAGCAGATTGGCGGTTTGATGGGACAGGGCAAAAAGGAAGAGGCTGAACAGCTCAAAAAGGAAGTGGCAAACCAGGCAGGCCGTATTGAAGAGCTGACAGAAGAAGAAAAGCAGGTAGAAGAAAAGATTTTAAAGATCATGATGACCATTCCGAATATTATTGATCCTTCTGTTCCTATCGGAAAAGATGATAGTGAAAACGTAGAGCTTGAAAAGTTTGGAGAACCGGTAGTACCGGATTTTGAGATTCCTTACCATACAGAAATTATGGAGAAATTCAGCGGTATTGATCTGGACAGTGCAAGAAAGGTAGCCGGTCAGGGCTTCTACTATCTGATGGGAGATATCGCAAGACTTCACTCCGCAGTGATCTCCTATGCCAGAGATTTTATGATCAACAAAGGTTTTACTTACTGTGTACCGCCGTTTATGATCAGGAGCAATGTGGTCACCGGTGTCATGAGTTTTGATGAGATGGATGCCATGATGTATAAAATAGAGGGAGAAGATTTGTACCTGATCGGAACCAGTGAGCACTCTATGATCGGTAAGTTTATTGATACCATGATTCAGGAGGAAGAACTTCCAAAGACTCTTACCAGCTATTCCCCTTGCTTCCGTAAGGAAAAAGGTGCCCACGGTCTGGAGGAAAGAGGCGTCTACAGGATCCATCAGTTCGAGAAGCAGGAAATGATCGTTGTGTGTAGACCAGAAGAAAGCATGGATTGGTATGAAAAACTGTGGAAAAATACCGTAGATCTGTTCCGCTCTCTGGATATCCCAGTGCGCACACTGGAATGTTGCTCCGGTGATCTAGCTGACCTGAAAGTTAAATCAGTAGATGTGGAAGCATGGTCCCCGCGTCAGAAAAAATACTTTGAAGTAGGAAGCTGTTCAAACTTGGGGGATGCCCAGGCAAGAAGGCTGAAAATCCGTGTCAATGGGGAAAATGGGAAGTATTTTGCTCACACCTTAAACAATACAGTTGTCGCGCCGCCTAGAATGCTGATCGCATTTTTGGAAAATAATCTCCAGGAAGACGGCAGTGTCAGGATTCCAGAAGCACTTCAGCCGTATATGGGTGGAATGAAAGTCATTCAGTAAAGGATTTTTTATGGAAAAGGCAAAGATCATTTTGGTGGAAGATAACCTAAAAATTCAGAAAGAGTTATGTGAATTTTTAAGCAGATATGATTATCATGTGAAAGCACTTAACAATTTTGAGAATATAGTGGAAGATATCTTAAAGGAAGAGGCAGACTTGATTCTTCTGGATATCAATCTCCCTGTATATGACGGGTATTATATATGCCGGGCGGTCAGGGAACAATCAGAAATTCCTATCATTGTGGTCACCAGCAGGGACAGCGAGATGGACGAACTCATGAGTATGAATCTGGGGGCAGATGATTTTATTGCAAAGCCATATAATACCCAGATCCTTGTCGCCAGGATTTCTTCGCTTTTAAAACGTACAAAAAATATAAAAGAAGAGTGGAAGATTGCACATAAAGGACTCACAATCAACCTGTCCAACAGTACCGCATGGCATGGGGAGGAACAGATAGAGCTGAGCAAAAATGAAGTGAGGATGCTCGCTGTGCTTATGAAGAAAAAAGACCAGATTGTACCCAGGGATGATCTGATGGAAGAACTCTGGCAGTCCAATGAGTTTGTGGACGACAATACACTGACTGTGAACATCAACAGGCTCAGAAAAAAATTGGATTCCATCGGCCTTTCTAATTATATTATCACAAAGAGAGGACAGGGGTATCTCGTATGAATGTCAGGGCATTTTTAAAAGATAAGCTGCTGTTTTTCGCACTGCAGCTGTTCTTTCTTGCTTTTCTTGTATGGATGCTGCATTTATTCCATGCCACAGTGTTTGCCATCATTTATTTACTTTGTTTATATTTGATCCTTCTAGCGCTGGCACTCGGCAATGAGTATTTTAAGAAAAGAAATTTTTATGAGACTGTATCGAGAAGCATGGACGCACTGGATAAAAAGTTTATGCTGTCGGAGCTTTTGGACAGGCCTGGATTCATAGAGGGGGATTTGTTTTATGACTGCCTGACAGAATGCAATAAATCTATGTGTGATGAGATATCAGAGTACAAAGTGTCCGCGCAGGATTACAGGGAGTATGTGGAGATGTGGATTCACGAAGTGAAGACCCCTATTGCGGCATCCAGGCTGATGATTGAAAATAATCCCTCTCAGGTCACAAAAGATATCAATGATGAACTGGAGGAAGTAGAATATTATCTGGAGCAGGCGCTCTATTACTCCAGGAGTAATGGGGTTGAAAAGGATTATATTGTAAAACGTATGAATCTGAATAAGATGGTGCAGGATGTGATAAAGAAGAACTCTAAAGTTTTGATCCAGTCCAAAGTAAAGATCAGCCTTGAACATCTGGATTTCGACGTATATACGGATGAAAAATGGATGGAGTTTATCATCAAACAAATCGTAATAAATTCAGTAAAATACCGGAAAGAAGATCCACACATATGGTTTAGAGCAGAGGAAGACAGAGACCATGTCACGTTCCTGATTGTGGACAATGGAATCGGTATTTCAAGCAAGGATCTTCCAAAGGTCATGGAAAAGGGATATACGGGAACTACCGGAAGAAAATATGCAAA
Source organism: Anaerostipes rhamnosivorans (assembly GCF_005280655.1). Classification (NCBI taxonomy): domain Bacteria; kingdom Bacillati; phylum Bacillota; class Clostridia; order Lachnospirales; family Lachnospiraceae; genus Anaerostipes; species Anaerostipes rhamnosivorans. Next base: position 3,572,967 of record NZ_CP040058.1, on the reverse strand, counting down.
GTCCACTGGAATGGGGCTGTATCTGTGCAGAAAGCTTGCTGATAAGCTTGGAATCGGGATTTCTATCCGCTCCATAGAAGGAGAAGGAACCCAGATAAAAATTGAATTTCCAAAGAACTCATTTGTGCATATGTAAAACAAAACCGCTGATCATAAGATGTCAGCGGTTTTGCTGTTCTAGTAAGAAAGAACTTATTCTGACAGAATTACTATTTTTCCGGTTCCTCTTCTTCCAGATTCGGACAGTCCTTGATATTCAGGACCGGCGGACGGAATGGATAGAGGTCCTCATAGGATTCAATTTCTGCATCAGACACCGGTTTTGCGGGAATTAAGCCTGTACAATCGGTAGTAGAACAAGTAGAACACATATCAAAGATATTTTCATCAATCTCTTCATTTGTCAGTTCTTTTTTCTTTTCCATGATCTCAACCTCCTTTTTGGGATATGAATAGTATGGTTGGTCCATGAAAAAATTATCATTGGAAAACAAATTTCAATATTTTTCTTATTTGTCTAATAAGATCAAAGCAATGATTTCTAAGTCTGTGTCGCCGATGTTTTCTATTCCATGTCCGCATCCGCTCATAGTATATGTAGTATCCCCTGCCTTTACTTCATACTCAGTGCCGTTATCATTGTACATACCGTATCCGGCTAAGATATGATATGCTTCACCTTCATTTTCATGGACATGGTATCCGAAAGAACATCCAGGAGGGATGATGATTTTACCGAAAAGACGGCTGCTGTCTTTCATTTCTTTTTTTGTCAGAAAGGCAGTTTTTTTGATCGATCCTTTTCCTCCCCTGGCATTTTCCACTGTCTCATATGTTACATCTTCGTTTTTTAAATACATGGCATTACCTCCGTTTATTATTAGATGATACTATCAGTATAGAGGATTGCATTTAAAATTACAATCTATATGAAAGGTGACAAAAGTGTAAGTTTTGTGTAAGGCAGTTCGATGGCTGCTCTTTTAGAACGATGATATAGTATAGATAACATAAAAAAAGCAAAGGAGTAATGGGATATGAAAACAGTATTAAAAGTTGAAAATATGGAAAAGTATTATGGAAACAAAGGAAATGTGACAAAGGCGGTGGACGGCATCAGCTTTGATGTGGAGAAAGGAGAATATATCGGCATCATGGGTGCGTCCGGAAGCGGAAAAACGACGTTGCTCAACTGTATTTCTACCATTGACCGGGTTACCTCAGGACACATTTTTATTGACGGAATGGACGTGACAAAACTAAAGGGACGGCATCTCTCCAAGTTCCGGAGAGAACAGTTAGGTTTTATCTTTCAAGACTTCAATCTGCTGGATACATTGACTGCTTACGAAAATATCGCACTGGCCCTGACCATCATGAAAACACCGGCGAAAGAAATTGAGGACAGAGTAAGATCCATTGCGGAAAGACTAATGATCACACAGGAGCTGCCCAAATATCCGTACCAGATGTCTGGAGGACAGAAGCAGAGGGTTGCAAGCGCAAGGGCCATGGTAACAGATCCCTCCCTGATCCTTGCAGATGAGCCTACGGGAGCGCTGGACAGTAAGTCCGCAAGGATGCTGCTGGACAGCATGGAGACAATGAATGCCCAAATGCATGCGACGATCCTGATGGTAACACATGATGCATTTACCGCCAGCTACTGCAAACGTATTCTGTTTATCAAAGACGGGAAAATCTTTAATGAGCTGGTGAGAGGCCGGGATTCCAGAAAAGAATTTTTTGATCGCATCATTGAGGTTGTGACATTGCTTGGAGGTGACAGTACCAATGTATTCTAAATTAGCTTTTGGAAATGTAAAGAAAAGTATCAAAGATTTTACGGTTTATTTTTTGACTCTGACCTTCGGGGTCTGCCTGTTTTATGTATTTAACTCTATCGGCAGCCAGCAGGCTATGCTGAGAATGAATGAATCCCAGAGACAGATCATAGAAATGCTTCAGATGGCCATCGGCTCATTATCTGTATTTATCGCTGTGATCCTCGGATTCCTTGTGATCTATGCAAACCGCTTTCTGATCAAGAGGCGCAAAAAAGAACTTGGGCTTTATCTATGCCTCGGTATGGATAAACGCCAGGTATCCAAAGTATTGATCATTGAAACCTTGTTTATTGGAGTCTTTGCTCTGGCTGCAGGACTTTTGGCAGGAGTATTCCTGTCCCAGGGACTCTCCGTGGTGACAGCAAAAATGTTTATGGTGGAGATGAAAGAGTTTAGGTTTATCTTTTCCGGTGATGCATTTATCAGAACGATCATCTACTTTGCGGTTATTTTCCTGATCGTTATGATTTTTAACGCATTCAGTATATCCAAAGTAAAGGTCATTGATCTTTTATCCGCAAGCAAAAAGAATGAAACCTTGAAGGTAAAGAAACTAGGTGTTTCCGTAGTATTGTTTCTGATTTCTGTGGTGTGCATCGGTTTTGCATATTACTGTATCCAGGAAAACGGAATGATGGAAGTGGATTCCCAGTTCTGGATGAGTATTATTTTTGGAGCGGTGGGAACCTTCCTGTTTTTCCTATCTCTTTCCGGATTCTTTTTAAGGATATTAAAAACAAACAAGAGATTTTACTATAGAAAGCTCAATATGTTTATCTTAAGACAGATCAACTCAAAAATCACCACAACGTTTGTCTCTATGACAATGCTCTGTCTGATGCTGTTGGTGGCGATCGGAGTTTTTTCAACAGGAGCAGGACTGGCAACTACTTTCGGAAAGGATATGAAGAAAGCGACGCCTTATGACGTTTCTTATATTAAGTACCTTCCGGAAGATGCCACTGACTCTGAAGCAAAAATCAACATGAGGGAAGAGTTTAAGAAAAAGGGTGTGAATATGGATGAGTTTGTTGACAAGTCCTGTAATATCACCACACGTCTCTATAACAAAGTGAAATTTAAAATATTTCTCAGCGGCCGTGACAAATTAGTGGATTACCCGGAAGGTACGAAACAGAGAATGGAAAAATCCTCCCCCGATATCATATCGTTATCTGATTATAATGAGTCTATGAAGAAACAGGGAAAACAAGGGATCAGCCTTAAATCAGACGAATATGCTGTAAACTGTAACTTTGAAAACCTGCAGGATCTTTGGAAAGATGTATGTAAAACAGGAGTAAAAGTGAAAATAGCAGGAAAGACCCTGTCAGCAAAAAACACGATGCAGGATACTACTTATTATTCAGCGTCTTCTATGCCGATGGATATGGGAACACTGATCGTGCCTGACGAGATCGCCCGGACGATTCCGATGAGAGCCGTTATTTATAACTGTAATTTCAAAGGTGATGCGGAGAAGAACAGCAACAAGCTGAGTGCGGCGCTGGATAAGGTTTATCCTCAGAAGACACAGGAGCAGAGAAACAAGTCTCCATATCACATGGCCATTTATAAAGTTGAAATGATTGAACAGAGCGCTGGACTGAGTATGGTCATCACTTATATCGCGATCTATATCGGCGCAGTGTTCCTTATCACCTGTGCGGCAGTGCTTGCGTTGCAGCAGTTAAGCGAAAACTCAGACAACGTGGAGAGATATAATCTCTTGAGAAAGATCGGGGCCGATGAACGGATGATCAACCATGCTATGCTGGCACAGATCGTTATTTACTTTATGGTTCCTCTGAGCCTGGCACTGGTACACTCCTATATCGGCGTTAAGGTAGCCAGCAATGTCATAGCAACGCTGGGTAATGTAAATGCACTGAATGGGATCTTAGCCTCTGCCGTTGCGATCCTCATCATATACGGAGGATACATGCTGGCCACATATCTGGGAAGTAAGGCTGTGATCAAGGAAAGAAATAAATAAGCTCGTGTATAAAAATAAAGGACATCAGATAACTTGAATAATCTGATGTTCTTTATTTTATTTATAAAACTGAAATTATTTCTTTTTCTTTTTACTTGCTGCTACGGCAGCACACTTAACCATGTACAGTCCCCGGCATATAGTATCTATATACTGGAAAGGAGTTATAGGTAATGGCTGGAAATACATCAAACGTAAGTTTTAGCATTGATAGTGAGTTAAAAGAACAGGCAGATCTGTTGTTTACCAATCTTGGGATTGACATGACAGCAGCGTTTCATATATTTTTGAGGCAGTCCGTGAGAGAAGGGGGAATTCCATTTGAGGTAACAATGTATCCAAAAGGCAGGGAGACAGCCGCAGCTATGTGTGAGGCAGAAGAGATCGCCAAAGATCCATCCGTAGAGGGTTTCCTCTCTATGGAAGCTTTAATGGCTGATCTGGACCGATGAAATATGAGATCAAGAGGACTACCAAATTCAAAAAGGATTATAAACTTGCAGTTAAAAGAGGCTTTGATGTTTCAAAACTAGCCCACATTATCTCGATGCTTGCCAGAGGACAAAATCTTCCGGAAGAATACAATGACCACGCCCTGTCAGGAAAATGGAGCGGGCACAGAGAGTGCCATATTCAGTCTGACTGGCTGCTGGTGTACTATTGTCTGGAAGATATCTTGGTCCTGACCTTGGCAAGAGTGGGTACACACAGTGACTTATTTGATTGATAAAAGGAGCTTCCGTATCAGGTTACGAACGGAAGCTCTTTTTTTGTCTCCAAATATTCTTGGTGAACGAAAATGCATGATTATGATTGACTTTGACTGAGAAGGTGTTATAATTAGAAAAAAGAGGTGATTTGATGCTGCCAGATGAACGATTTAGAAAGATTTTAGAGTTGATAAGGAAAAACAGGTCCGTAACTGTCCAGGAGCTGGTCAGACAGATCGGGATCTCTGAGTCAACGATCCGCAGGGATCTGACTGCACTTGATAAGAAAGGTCTGCTCAATAAAGTCCACGGAGGAGCCACTGCACTGGATACAGGCTTTAACATGGAAGAAGCAGTCGCGAACAAATCTTTAAAAAATGTGGATGAAAAACGCAGAATTGCAGAATACTGTGCAGGTATCATCAGACCGGATGACTTTATTTATCTGGATGCGGGAACGACCACTGAGATGATGATTGATTTCTTGACAGAGAAGAAAGCCTCTTATGTAACCAACGGCATTTCCCATGCCAAAAAACTTATGGATTACGGCTTCAAGGTGTACCTGATCGGAGGGGAACTCCGTGCGGTTACAGAAGCGATCGTCGGGGCGGAGGCTCTGGACAGTTTAAGGAAGTATAACTTTACCAAAGGATTTTTTGGTGTCAACGGAATTTCCAAGCGCAGCGGATTTACGACACCGGATGTGACTGAGGCACTGGTAAAGAAAACGGCTCTTGAACATTGTCTGGATGCCTATATCCTGGCGGATTCGTCCAAGTTCCGTGCAGTCTCAGCTGTCAGTGTGGCAGATTTAGACCAGGCAGTTATCGTAACAGGGAAGTTAGAGGAGCCAAGCTTCTTAAAATATGCAGTCATCAAGGAGGTATTAGAATGATTTACACAGTGACATTTAACCCGGCGATCGATTATGTCATCAAGGTGGATGACCTGACACTGGGAAAGGTAAACCGCACCACAAGAGAGGATATGTACTGCGGAGGAAAAGGGATCAATGTTTCCAACGTACTGGCCAACTTAGGCATTGACAGTGTGGGATTTGGATTCATCGCAGGGTTTACAGGAGACGCCATTGAGACAGGGGCAAAGCAGCTCGGGTTTAAGCCTGACTTCATTCGTCTCAGGGAAGGCATGACGCGCATCAACGTTAAGATTAAGTCAAATGAGGAGAGCGAGATCAATGGACAGGGTCCGGACATCCATGAGGATGAGTTGGAGATGATGTATCAGAAGCTGGATACGTTAAAGGATGGCGACATTCTGGTTCTTGCGGGAAGTATCCCGAATACCCTTCCTGAAGATGTCTATGAAAAGATCATGGAAAGGCTTCAGGACAGGAAGATACAGATCGTTGTGGATGCCACGAAGGATCTTTTGTTAAACGTTCTTAAATTCCATCCGTTCCTGATCAAACCGAATAATCACGAGCTGGGCGAAATGTTCGGCGTTGAGTTAAAGAACAATGAAGAGATTATTGAATATGGAAAGAAGCTTCAGGAGAAGGGTGCGAGAAATGTACTGATCTCCATGGCGGGAGACGGAGCGATTCTGATCACGGAAAAGGGTGATGTGCACATCTCACCTTGTCCAAAGGGAGAAGTGAAGAACTCAGTGGGAGCAGGGGATTCCATGGTTGCAGGCTTCCTGACCGGTTATCTGAAAAACGGAGATTATGAAGAGGCCTTAAAGATGGGGATCGCAACAGGAAGCGCCAGCGCATTTTCTGAGGATCTTGCAACAAAAGAAAAGATCATGGAATTATATGAGCAATTATAATTGACTTTATGCTGACTAATATATGACTTGATGTGTGAGGGCCATTGATGAAAAGGAGTGATTACATGCGTATTACAGAATTATTGAAGACAGAAGGAATTGAACTTGGGGTTTCGGTCGACTCAAAAGAGGATGCCATAGACCGTCTGACCGGACTTATGGATAAGACAGGTAATCTATCTGACAGGGAAGAGTATAAAAAAGGAATCCTCGCCAGAGAGGAAATGAGCACCACCGGGATCGGAGGAGGAATCGCGATTCCCCATTCAAAGAACGCAGCAGTAAAAAAAGCGGGTCTTGCGGCTATGACAGTGCCGGACGGAGTTGACTACGACTCTATGGACGGGGAACCTACCAAGGTATTTTTTATGATCGCCGCCCCGGCAGAGGGAAGTGATGTACACTTGGAGGCCCTTGCAAGACTTTCAACGATTTTAATGGATCCGGCATTCCTGGACAAATTGATTAATGCCAGCACAAAGGAAGAGTTTTTAAAGTATATCGACGAGAAGGAGACGGCAAAGTTTCCAGAAGAGGCAAAAGAAGATAAGGCGGAACCTGCTGTACGGGAAGAGAAAAAGGGCGGACTCAGGGTATTGGCGGTCACTGCCTGCCCGACAGGTATCGCACATACATTTATGGCCGCGGAAGCATTGGAAAACAAGGCCAAGGAAATGGGCATTGCTTTAAAGGCCGAGACCAATGGCTCCGGCGGGGCAAAGAATGTTCTCACAAAGGAAGAGATCAAGCACTGTGACGGTATCATCGTCGCGGCGGATAAGAATGTAGAGATGGCACGTTTTGACGGGAAACAGGTGCTTCAGACAAAGGTCGCTGACGGCATCCATAAGCCGGAAGAACTGATCCAGACCATCCTCGATGGAAAAGCCCCTGTCTACCATCACAGCGGAGCCTCTGAGGATGAGACAGCCAACGAAGAGGGAGAAGGCATCGGAAGAACCATCTATAAGCATCTGATGAACGGTGTGTCCCATATGCTTCCCTTTGTCATCGGCGGAGGTATTCTGATCGCGCTGGCATTCTTATTTGACAACCAGGCCATCGATCCTAGCAACTTTGGGAAGAACACGGAACTCGCGGCGGTCTTAAAGACCATTGGTGAGCAGGCATTCGGATTTATGCTGCCTGTACTGGCCGGCTTCATCGCCATGAGCATTGCGGACCGCCCGGGATTAGCGGTAGGTTTTGTGGGAGGCGCACTGGCCAATGCCGGCTATACCTTCGGCAATGTGATGAATTTTGCAGAGGCAAAACCGGTAAGCTCAGGTTTCCTTGGTGCACTGCTGGCAGGTTTCCTGGCCGGATATATTGTTGTCCTGTTAAAGAAGATCTTTGATAAGCTTCCAAACGCTCTGGAGGGGCTTAAACCGATCCTCCTTTACCCTGTGTGCGGGATTCTGGTGATGGGTGTTGTGATGATCGCTATTAACCCGATCATGGGAGCCATCAACACAGGCCTTAACAACTTCTTATCCTCCATGAGCGGCACAAGTTCTATTTTATTAGGTGCAGTGCTGGGCGGAATGATGTCTGTGGATATGGGCGGACCGTTTAACAAAGCGGCCTATGTGTTCGGAACAGCACAGCTTACGGTTGCAAATGCGGGACCGGAACAGTATGCGATCATGGCAGCAGTCATGGCCGGAGGTATGGTTCCTCCATTGGCCATCGCCCTGTGTACCACATTCTTTAAGAACCGTTTCTCAGAGAGTGAACGCAAATCAGGTATTGTCAACTACGTCATGGGCCTGTCCTTTATCACAGAGGGAGCCATCCCATTTGCAGCTGGGGATCCGATCCATATCCTGCCACCTTGTATTATAGGCTCTGCGGCAGCAGGAGCATTGTCTATGGCGTTTAAGTGCGGGCTTCCGGCACCTCACGGCGGACTGTTTGTCATCGGTGTTGTGACAAATCCGCTGATGTACCTGGTTGCTGTTGCAGTCGGGGCCGTGATCGGTATGCTGATTATGTCTGTCACAAGAAAACCACTCAACAAATAGAAGGTCCTGTATTGCGGAAATAACGCTAAAGCAGGTTTATAACTTAGAGACTCAGAAAAGAGCAAGGTATGTATACAACCATATACCTTGCTTTTTTTGTTTCACTTTTTGTGAAAGAAAATGTACTGGTGACATTTCTTTTCACAAAAGATGAAATACCTCAAACTGTTTTTTAAAAAGGATGGATGATATACTCAGAACATAGATGAGGTGATAAATATGAACAAGAGATCTCGGGAAATCTTATCTACTCTGATTCAGAAAAAAGAATATGGGCAGGCGGCATATATGAAAGAGCTTGCAGAGCAGTTCGGAGTGTCCACGAGGACCATCCGGAATGACTTGGAGCAGATTAATGAATTTCTAAACAAGAACAAACTATCCGGCGTAAGTCTCGGAAAACAGGGAGTCATCGAGACAGGAAAAGACATGGAAAGGGCGCGTCAGTACCTTTTCCGGGATGATTTTTACTCCTATAAGCTGGAGAGACATGAAAGAAAGATGTTTATGGCAACTTTATTAATCTGTGAAAAGGACTACCGGACCCTTTCGGATCTGGCGGACTGCATGTATGTGAGCCGGTCCACAGTGATCCAGGACCTGGATGGACTGAAAGCATTTTTTAAGAGACACAAACTGTATGTCGTTTCCCATTCCAACAAAGGATTGATACTAGAAGGTGAGGAAAAAAATAAAAGGCTGCTGTTGTTATCCATGATAAAGAGCAACGAATCTGTCTACCGGGAGGCACCGGTCTTTGAGAGGCTCATCTGTTCTCTGAAAGAAGAGTGCCGGGTGGACATGGAAGATCTGAAGACTATGGAAAAGGTGATTAATCTGGCGGAACATTTCTCAGGAAGGTTTCTCACGGATACCTCTTTTACAAACCTGAAATATTTTCTGGTGTTAAGCTTGTACCGCATGAGACTAAAAATGTATGCGGAGCAGGACAGCAAGAAGAACAGCAAATACGAGATGGCTGGTTACATATTAAAGCAGCTCAGTGATTTTGCAGGGATTGAGGTTGTGGAGGAAGAGGTCAAGTTTCTTGGCAGAATATTAAATGAGATGCGTTATATCAAAAAGACAACCAGCAACCAGGAAATCGTAAAGATGCAGGTGATCACAAGAACCTTCATTGAACATGTGTCCATTGATATCGATCTGAATTTACAGGGGGATTATATTTTCTACGAAAATCTGATCAACCATCTGGAATCCATGTTTTCATCGGCTATCCAGGATAACACGGTAAATTCAGTTGTGACAGAAGTATTGGAGCGCTATCCGAAGATCCAGGAAGCAGTGCAGAATAACGTATCTGTCTTGGAAGAGTATATCGGACGAAAGTTGAATGAGGTGGAAATCTCGTACATTGTAGTTCATATCTGTGCTGCCATGGAACGGAACAAGAATTCTACGGAGCGTTATTCCGTGATCCTTGTGTGCAACGGCGGCATCGGCACATCCCAGCTTCTGCTGGCAAGGCTGAAGAAGTATTTTAATTTCGACGTGGCGGACATCATACCGGCACATGACCTGAAAAACGCAGACATAGACGAGGCGGATGTGATCCTTTCCACAGTAGCGCTGGATACCGATATGGAATACATCCAAGTGGACCCACTGTTAAATGACGAGGACTGTATCAATGTTGGAAAAAAGCTTTCACGGCTGAAGGGAAGCCATAAAGCCATCAGCAGGCCAAAGGTCAAAGAGAAGCCGGAGGCGGCGCACATGAAGCGGATCAAGGAGATCCTTGCCGAGAATACGTCCCCAGAACAGATGGTATTTCAGATTGAAGAGGTAGTGAATGAGTTTTACCACAAGGAAGTGAGCATGCCGCTTTTAGCAATGCTTCCCAGCGAGGCAGTCAGGTTAAATGTAAGCTGCGAAAGCTGGCAGGAAGCTGTCAGACAGTCTGCGCAGTATCTTCTTAGAAACGGCTGCATCGAGGAGCGGTATATAAGCTCCATGATCGAGAACGTGGAAAAGAACGGCCCTTACATCCTGGTGGCACCGGGCTTTGCCCTTCCCCATGAAGCCTTAAATGCGGGGCCTAAGAAGGTGGGTATGAGCCTGATCAGGCTGGCAGAGCCAGTAGTATTCGGCAAACCTGAATTTGACCCGGTTGAATGGGTCTGCTGTTTAAGTGCTATCAATAAGGAAACCCACTTAAAGGCTATGTTCCATCTGGTGAACCTGTTCCATAACCAGAAGTTCAGAGATGAGATACGGGATGTAGGGAGCGGGGAAGAAGTCTATAACGCGATCAAACGATATGAATATGAAATGAGGTAATTCAACATGATTTGGGAAGATTTAAAAGAAGAACTGGTGCTCACAGGCCTGGAGGCCGAAAGCTCCGGGGAGGTCTTTGAACGTCTGGGTAAGACATTGATAAAAGAAGGCTATTGTAAGGATTCCTATATTGACGCTCTGAAGGCAAGAGAAAAGGATTTTCCTACAGGAGTTAATATGGCAGGAATCGGGATCGCAATACCGCATACGGACAAAAGCCATGTGCATAAGGGCGCTGTGGCTATCGGAGTGTTAAAAAAGCCTGTGAAGTTTTATCAGATGGGCACCATAGATGAAGTTGTCATGGCAAGGCTCATCTTTATGCTCGCCGTGGACGATCCAGAGGAACATCTCGTATTTTTACAAAAAATACTGCAGGTACTGCAGGATCCAGAGACATTGAGAGGGTTGACAGAATGCAAGGCGAAACAGGACGTGATCCAAATAATTAAAGACAAAGAACAGTCACTTTCCTAAACAGGGAAAACCGAAAGGAGATATATTATGTCAGTTGTAAATATTTTATCCGTTTGCGGATCAGGAACCGTAACTTCATCCATGGTAGCAGCAAAGCTGAAAGAAAAATTAGGGGAAAAGGGATATTCAGTTTCCACCACAGAGGCAAGGCCTACGGAGGCTTTGAATCTGGCCCAGTCCGGAAGATTTGATATCCTGGCCCACACAAGCCCTCTTCCGGACGGAGATTACGGGATTCCGGCAGTCAATGCCTTTGCATGTATCACAGGTATGGGAGAAGATGAGTTCTTTGACCAGATCGTGGAGGCACTGAAGTCTGTCGGGAAGTAAATAGAAAGTGAAACGGAGGAAATACATATGGAAGCAATTCTTGCAGTACTCAAATCAATCATTGACAACTTCGGATCGGCTATCATCGTACCATTTATTATTTTTATTATCGCTTTGATCTTTAAAGTGAAAGTTCAGAAAGCATTTTTATCAGCACTTTACGCAGGGGTGTCCCTGATGGGATTTACTCTGATCCTCGGCGCATTTACACCGATCATCACACCGATGGTCAAGAATATGTCAACGGTTATGGCAGGCGTCACTGGTGTCAACTTAAATACCTTTGATGTGGGATGGCAGGCGACCTCCGTCGTTGCCTTTGCTACCAGCGCCGGAATGATCTATCTGGGCCTGGGAATTCTTCTGCAGACGATCCTGTTTCTTGTGAAGTGGACGAATATTTTCCAGCCGTCGGATCTCTGGAATAACTATTCTTATATTGTCTGGGGAGCCATGGTCATATTTAAGACCCACAATTTTATTCTTGGAATCGCATGTATGATTCTTTTAAATCTATACAGCCTGCTCATATCGGAGCTGGTGGCAAAGCGGTGGTCCAAGTATTATAACTATCCCAACTGTACAATCATTGCCATGCACAATGTGGAACCTGCAATTTTTGCGATTCTGTTTGATCCTGTCTTAAATAAGCTGGGGTTCAATAAATTAAAACTGAATCCAAAATCCATTGAAAAGAAGATTGGATTCCTCGGTGAGCCCATGACACTTGGATTTTTCCTTGGAATGTTCATCGGTATCCTGGGAAGCGTCAACAAGCTGGGAACCATCGCCGGATGGGGTGATATCTTAGAAGTTGCCATTGCCACCAGTGCTGTCATGGCCATCTTCCCCAAGATCGCCAGCATGTTTGCGCAGGCATTTGCGCCGATCACTGAGGCGGCAAGAAAATTCATGGGAAAAGCGGGAGACAGAGAATGGTACATTGCAGTCAATGATGCGGTAGGATACGGGGAGCCTGCAACCCTTACAAGCGGACTTCTCCTGATCCCGATCATGATCGTGGTCTCCACCATTCTTCCGGGCAACCAGGTGCTGCCGGTTGTGGATCTGCTTGCCATTCCATACATGGTACAGGGTCTGGTAGCTGTGTATAAAGGAAATATGTCAAAGATTCTTGTGGCAGGAACCATCTGGTTTAGTTTAGGGCTCTTGATGTGTACCTACACAGCACCGCTGTTCACACAGGTAGCCATGACTGCAGGCTTTGCTATTCCGGCAGGAGCGGCCATGATCACCAGCTTTAACATTCTTGGAAAACCGATGCTTGGTTTCGTATTCCTTGCGTTCCTTTCCGGAAATCCGGTATTCATCGCTATCGCGGTGGCAGTTTATGCGGCAATGTTTGCAGTATTTAAATTAAAAAACAAGGAAATCGTAGCTTACTTAGACCGTCAGGCAAATAAAAATGAATCAGCAGAAGAGGCAGGGGTGTAGAGTATGAAAGTGGATGTAAAAGAATTTTTGAAGCCGTGCAGCTGCGGCAGAAAACATGAGATCGTTGTGGACGATATGATCATAGAAAGCGGGGCAGTCTCAAAGCTCCCGGAGATCCTTTCAAGGGACGCATATAAGAATCTCCAGAATATTGTCATGATCTGTGATGAAAATACTTATGAGGCAGCAGGAAAGACGGTGGAACATCTTGTGCCGGGGCTGAAAAAAGCAGTCCTTGACCCAGCCAACCTTCACGCCAATGAACACGGCGTGGAGGCGGCCAAAAACCAGCTTGACCAGATCGGAGACGTGGATCTGATGATTGCCGTCGGATCAGGAACGATCCACGATATCACAAGATATCATGCCTATGAGAGAAAGATCCCGTTCTTCTCTGTACCTACAGCAGCCAGTGTGGACGGCTATGTGTCCACGGTGGCAGCCATGACATGGCATGGATTTAAAAAAAGCTTTACTGCCGTATCACCGGTTGTGGTGATCGCGGACACTGATATTTTCAGCAAGGCGCCGATGCGCCTGACAGCTTCCGGGGTTGCAGATCTGCTTGGAAAATATACGGCTCTGGCAGACTGGAAGATCACACATATCCTGACCGGGGAATACATCTGTGAAGAAATATGTGAGATGGAGTACAAGGCGCTGGATGCGCTGACCAACAGTCTTTCCGGGCTGTCCAGTGGAGATGCCGGAGCCTATGAGGAGCTTATGTATGGGCTTCTGCTCTCAGGACTGGCTATGCAGATGACAGGAAACTCCCGGCCGGCCTCAGGGGCGGAGCATCATATGTCTCATCTGTGGGAGATGGAAGTGCTGAATGATTACATTGATTTTTACCACGGAGAAAAAGTGGGTGTGGGTCTGATCCTCGCTTCTAAAATCTATCACAAGGCAGCTCAGAAAATGCGCAGAGGGGCTTTTACGGTAAAAGAATCCATGCCGGTGGAAGAAGAACTGATCAGAGTGAATTTTACAAAGCTCGGCATGTACGAGTCCATTATGGAGGAAAATACACCGAATCTGCTGGAAAAGGTTGATTCCCAAAAGCTTCTGGATAAAAAGAATGAGATCGCAGCTGTCATCGATGAGATTCCTTCTGCAGAGGCTCTTACGGAGATGCTCGCAAAGGTGGACGGGGTCAGATCTCTTGAGGATCTTGGATTTGACGAGAGCTTCCAGGAAAAGACCGCAAGGCTGTCTCCTTATGTGAGAGCCAGGATCACGTTTATGAGGCTTCTCAAGTTCTATAGTTTTTATGAAGAAGTGATCAAGAATTAGGGAGGGTGAAAGATATGCTGGAAGAATTAAAACAGCAGGTTTATGAGGCAAATATGGAACTTCCCGCAAAGGGACTGGTTACCTATACCTGGGGAAACGTAAGTGGCATCGACCGTGAAAAAGGGTTGTTTGCCATCAAGCCAAGCGGCATTGCCTATGAAGACCTGAAACCATCTGATATGGTTCTTATGAATTTAAACGGAGAGAGTGTGGAGGGAGATTATAAGCCTTCCTCCGACACACCGACCCATCTGGAACTGTATAAAGCATTTCCGCAGGTGGGAGGCATTGTCCACACCCACTCTGCCTGGGCAGCCTCCTGGGCGCAGGCAGGAAGGCCAATCCCATGTTACGGAACCACACATGCAGATTATTTTTATGGGGAGATCCCGTGTGCCAGAAGTCTGAGACCGGAAGAGATTGAAATGGAATATGAGAAAAATACAGGGCTAGTCATTGTCGAGACATTTCAGGGAATGAATCCAGCCTATGTTCCGGGAGTTCTCTGCACAAACCACGGACCGTTTGCCTGGGGAAAGGATGCAGAGGAGGCAGTACACAATGCTGTCGTGATGGAAGAGGTGGCAAAAATGGCTGCCAGGACAGAGCAGCTGAAGACAGAAGTGGGTGAGGCGCCCAAGACCATTCAGGATAAGCATTTTTTCCGGAAACACGGCCCCAATGCCTACTATGGAAACGCCGGAAAGTGAGGGGCTATGTTAGAAAATATCAAAGCTTTTGTCCTGGATATGGACGGAACGATTTATCTTGGAAATGAACTGTTTCCGTTTACGAAGGACTTTCTTTCCAGAGTGGAGGAGACAGGCAGAAAATTTTACTTCTTCACAAATAACTCTTCCAAGAGCCAGCAGGCCTATATTGAAAAGCTTTCCAATATGGGCATTGCTATCTCCAAAGAGCAGATGATGATTTCCAGCCATGTGATGATACGGTTTCTTTTGGAGAAGTATTCTGGAAAAAGTGTTTATGTTGTGGGGACACCGTCTCTGCTGAACGAATTCAGAAGCTTTGGGATACCTCTTGTGGAAGAAGATCCGGATATTGTTGTTCTGGGATTTGACACGACTCTGACCTATGAAAAGCTGTCCAGGGCCTGTCATTTTATCCGGAACGGCTGCATCTATTATGGAATCAATCCCGATTTAAACTGTCCCATGGAGGGAGGCACGTTTATCCCGGACTGCGGTTCCATGGCAAGGCTTGTGGAGGCTTCCACCGGACGATACCCGGAGTTTTTCGGAAAACCTTCAAAACATACATTAAATTATATGATTCAGGAGACGGGATACCGCCCGGATGAAATCGCCATTGTAGGCGACCGGCTGTATACAGACATTGCCGTGGCCGATCAAAGCCAAGTGACATCCATTCTTGTGTTAAGCGGTGAGAGTACCCAAAAAGATGTGGAGAATGGAGATATAAAACCAGATCTCATTGTGAAGGATTTAAGTGAGATAACGAGAGAACTGTAAAAAAGAAAAACACATTGGATGTTGTGTACGGAAATCCAATGTGTTTTTCTCCATTATCTCCAGTCGGCTCTGGAAAGGCCTCCTTCCGACAATGAAGAAAAACTATCGTAGGATGGCACCTTCTGTTTAACTGTCATTCTTATCCAGCAGACACTACGTCCATGTTCTACATGATTGGAGTGAGGCATTCTAAGAGCTGAACGGAAATCATGTGGAACATGCCATGACCAAATCCTTATATATTCCGACAGGCACGGATTCATTTAACGTATATTCATGGATATATTCATGGAAACACATCCTTTCATAAAGATTATGGGCAAAGCCAAAGCAAATATTGAGGATACCCTTAAAACAAGAGGATAAGGAATGATCTACTCCAGTTCAAAAGCACCGGTATACAACTGATAATATACTCCCTTTTGTGCAATGAGTTCATCATGGTCTCCACGTTCAATGATACGGCCATGATCCAGAACCATAATAGCATCACTGTTTTTTACGGTGGACAGACGGTGTGCAATGACGAACACGGTCCGGCCCTTCATCAGATTATCCATTCCTTTCTGTACCAAAGCCTCTGTTCTTGTATCAATGGAGGAAGTAGCTTCATCCAGGATCATTACTGGAGGATCAGCCACAGCGGCTCTTGCAATAGAGATCAGCTGCCGCTGTCCCTGTGACAGGCTTGAGCCATTTCCCGTGAGGACAGTATCATACCCGTCAGGAAGCCTTGTGATAAAATCATCTGCATTGGCCAGTTTTGAAGCAGCAATACACTCTTCATCTGTGGCGTCCAGCTTTCCATAACGAATATTCTCCATCACCGTTCCGGTGAAAAGGTTCACATCCTGAAGCACTACACCAAGGGACCTTCTCAGATCCGGTTTGCAGATTTTATTAATGTTGATTCCGTCATAACGGATCTTTCCGTCAGGAATATCATAGAAGCGGTTGATGAGGTTTGTGATCGTAGTCTTACCCGCCCCGGTGGCTCCGACAAAAGCAATCTTCTGTCCTGGTTTTGCAAACAATGAGATGTCATGAAGGACCAGCTTCTCAGGTACATAGGAAAAATCTACTCCTTCCATCCGGATATCCCCTGTTAATTCTGTGTAGGTCAGGGTGCCCTGTTCTCTGTGGGGATGTTTCCATGCCCACATTCCTGTAGGGACAGAAGATTCCTTTAGTTCTCCGTTTTCATTTTTTGTCACATGAACAAGAGTGACATATCCGTGATCTTCTTCAATTTCTTCATCTAAAAGCTGAAAGATTCTTCCGGCTCCGGCAACTCCCATAGCGATCATAGAAATCTGCATAGAGGCCTGCCCGATAGTTTGTGACAGCTGCCTTGCCATACTTAAAAATGAAACAATAATACCGACCGTGATCGGACTTATGCCTGTCAGGCAGAAATTAGAGGCATGGAAGTAAACCAGCAGTCCGCCAACTACAGCCAACAGCACATACATGATATTTCCAATATTATTCAGGATCGGCATCAAGATATTGCCGTACTGGTTTGCCTTTTCCCCGTTGATAAATAACTGCTCATTCAGCGCAGTAAAAGCTTCCTTGCTTTCTTCTTCGTGACAAAAGACTTTTACTACCTTTTGCCCGTTCATCATCTCTTCTACAAAGCCTTCCTCTTTGGCCAGGGATTTCTGCTGAAGCATCATGTATCTGGAGCTGGCGCCTCCCAGCCGTTTGGTTACAGCAATCATGATTCCTAGAATGACCAGAACAGTAATCGTCAGCCACAGACTGTAGTAAAGCATCATGACAAACATAACGGCTACGGTCAGCATAGACTGTATCAGGGCCGGAAGGCTTTGTCCGATCAGCTGGCGGATCGCATCCGTATCATTGGTATAGGTACTCATAATATCCCCGTGGGCATTGGTATCAAAATACTGGATAGGCAGCTTCTGCATATGCTTAAACATATCATCGCGCAGATTCCGCAGGGTACCCTGTGTCACAACGGCCATGATTCTGGTATACAGAAATGCACAGACAATGCCCGCCACATAAAATGCAGCCATAACACAGAGGATAGAGGTGAAGGTAACCCACACGCTGGACAAACCTCCAGTGATTCCCGGGGTGATACAATCATCAATCAGTCTCTGAAGAAAAAATGTAGATACCACTGAAGCGCAGGAACTGATTACGATACAAATCATTACAACGGTTAACTGAACCGGATAATAATGAAAAATATAGGCTATCAGCCTTCTAAAACTATGAATCTTCTTTTTTTCGTCCATCTATTACTCCTCCTTTCCGCTGTTCTGTGAAACATAAACATCATAGTATTCACCTTTCTGTTTCATGAGCTCCTGATGGCTTCCAGATTCTTTGATCCGGCCGCCCTCCATAATAAGAATTAAGTCAGCGTCTTCTATGGAAGAAACACGCTGTGCGATTATGATCTTTGTGGTATCAGGGATTTCTGTTCTCATGGCCTGCCGGATCAGGGCATCGGTCTTGGTGTCTACCGCTGAAGTAGAGTCATCCATGATCAGGATTTTCGGTTTTTTTAACAGTGCCCTGGCAATACAGAGACGTTGCTTCTGCCCGCCGGAAACGTTGGTTCCGCCCTGTTCTATGTAGGTGTCATACTGGTCCGGGAACTGGCTGATAAATTCATCTGCCTGGGCAAGCCTGCATACGTGTCTGAGTTCCTCGTCACTTGCATTCGAATCACCCCATCGAAGATTCCCCTTAATGGTTCCGGAGAATAAAATGTTCTTCTGCAGTACAACTGCCACTTCATTTCTCAACGCTTCGAGATCATATTCGCGTACATCTTTTCCGCCGACATACACGGTTCCCTCTGTGGCATCGTAAAGTCTTGAAATGAGCTGGATCAGACTTGTTTTGGAAGCGCCTGTTCCGCCCATGATCCCTATAGTAGCGCCAGACGGTATCATAAGGTCAATCTCAGATAGAGCTGCCTTTTTGCCGTGTTTGTTATATTTAAACGACACATGGTCAAACCGGATACTGCCGTCTTTCACTTCTGTAATACCATTTTCAGGAGATACCAGGCTGCTTTCGTGGGTGAGCACCTCACAGATACGATTGGCAGATTCTGCGGCCATGGAACATAAGACAAACACCATAGACAGCATCATGAGGGAGGACAGGATCTGAACGCCATAGTTGATAAGAGAAGAAAGCTGGCCCGTAGTTAATACACTTCCCTGTGTACTAATAATCATCCGGGCGCCGATCAGGCTAACCAGGAAGATGGCAAGGTAAATCCCAAACATCATGATCGGGTTATTCAGGGCGAGCAGTTTCTCCGCCTTTGTAAAATCATTGCAGACATCCTCCGACGCTTTTTGGAATTTTGCTTTCTCATAGTCTTCCCGGACAAAGGATTTTACAACTCTAATACCGGAGACGTTTTCCTGGACTGAATTATTTAATGCATCGTATTTGCGAAAAATTCGTTGAAAAACCGGAAAGGAAAACCAAGCGATTCCGAGAAGGGCCAGACCAATGACTGGGATCATGGCCAGGAAGATGAGAGACATTTTTACATTGATCGCCATGCTCATGATTACTGAAAAAATCATCATCAGCGGAGTCCTCACCGCAATACGGATGATCATCTGGTAAGCGTTTTGTACATTGGTGACATCGGTTGTAAGCCTGGTCACCAGGGAGGACGATGAGAACTTATCGATATCAGCAAAGCTAAAATCCTGTATTTTAAAATAAATATCCCTTCGCAGATTTTTTGCAAATCCGCAGGACGCTGTTGCCGCATATTTTCCGGACAGGATACCAAAAACAAGCGACATCATTGCCATGATAAATAAAGCAACTCCGTATTTTATGACCGGGTTCATGGAAGTTGCAGTCATTTCGTCAATCAGTTTTGCCATAACCAGAGGAAGGATACATTCCATGATAACTTCCAAGGTCACAAAAACCGGTGTTTTAATAGATTCTTTTCTATATTGCCTTATACTTTTTCCTAATGTTTGAATCATATAACATTTCTCCTTTACTTTTTTCTCTATACAAATTAATATAATAATCAACAATCGTCTATTATTCAATCAACGGTTCTTAAATATCGTTGATTAATCTACGGCATCGTACGATGTGTTCATTACCTTTCACAGATAGGAATACAGAACTTTTAGGAAGGATTCTGAAACCATGAAAAAACGGGAAGATTTAAGAGTTGTAAAGACAAAGGCAAATTTAAAAAGGGTCTTAAAGAAGCTTCTGAGAAAAAAGCCCATCCGCAAGATCACAGTGACGGAACTGGCCAGGGAGGCTGTGATCAATAAGGGAACGTTTTATTTGCATTATTCAGATATCTATGACTTATATGAAGAAGTGATCCTGGAGCACATAGAAGGAACTCTTGGAAATCTGGATTATTATATGGAGTTCTTTACAAACCCAAAGATGTTTGTGAAAAAGTTCTTGGAGGATTTTGATTTTGGACGTCTGGAAAAGACTTTTCCATATCTGCATGAAGACGAACATAAACTGCCGCTTCCATTGATCGTAACGAATACCCTGTCTGAAAGGTTAATGTCTACCGGACTTTTAGAGGATACAATGAAGAACAAAGTAAAGCTTACTGTTGCAATTTCCTGTATCACTGAGCCATTTATACAGATGAGAGAGGAAGCGGATTTAATCTGTGAGATCGCAGGTGAGGTGATCTCAAATATGTTTTAGTACCGGTCTGTATGGCTGGATGGAAAGATGATGGGCTTGTCCACTTTGTTTTCATATGCTATCCTTTTTGGTAAAGAAAGGTCAGACAGAGGTGTGGAGGATATGAAAGAAAAACAGTACATCCGTCAACAGATCAAACAAAAAACAGAGAAGTTATCCACAAGATATCTTCGGGATTCGGAAGAAGAAATTCAGAAACAGATCCTTATGCTGCCGGAATTTAAGAGGGCGGAGACTGTTTTCTGTTACATATCCGTAGGAAAGGAAGTATCCACAGAATTGATTTTAACAGAATGCTTCCGACAGGGAAAACGGGTGGGAGTGCCCTTGTGCACAGCTCCCGGAATCATGGAAGTAAGGCAGATCACCTGTATGGACCAGTTAGAACAGGGCATCTACGGACTCATGGAGCCAAAAAGAAATACTCCCATTGTGGAGAAACGAGAGATTGACCTGGGGATTATTCCTTGTATCAGCGCAGACTTCTGTGGAAAACGTCTCGGACATGGAGCCGGGTATTATGACCGGTATCTAAGCGATACAGAATTTTTGAAGGTGGTTTTATGCAGAAGAGAGCTTCTGTGGGAGGAGATTCCTACAGACAGCTATGATGTGCCAATGGACCTTGTGGTCACGGAGAAGGGGTGAAACTTTGATTCGATTTGATATTAACCAGAATTTAAAAGAAGTTTTTGAGGACGGAAAGCTGCCAGCCATGGTATACATATCCAGACAGGAGAGCACCCCGGAGAAAATAAGTCGTCCGCTGCACAGCCATGAATCTATCTGTGAACTTTTGCTTGTATATAAGGGGACCGGAACCTATCAGGTGGGCACCAGTATTTATCCCATAGAAGAAGGCTGTGTGGCTTATTATAACCAGGGAGACCTTCATGAGATCGCAACGGCTGAGAAGACCAACATCGGCCATTATTGTATCGGTATTACAAACCTTCACTTAAAGGGACTTAAGAAAAACCAGATGGTGCCGGAGGGCGGGCCCTATATCCGCCATGCAGGATCCCTGTTTCCGTTTTTAAAGACGATGTGTGACCAGATTTACATGATGGAAGAGCTGAATCCGGCAGGCCAGCTGGCATCGCAGCTTTTCTGCGCCTCCATGGTGGTCATTGCCAGCCAGCTGGATACATTTCCGCAGGCTATGGCCGCGGAGACGAGGGAGGAAGAGTTTATCTCAAGGATCCTGGATTATTTGAATGAACACTTTACAGAGGAATTAAATCTGGACAAGATCGCCGAGGACATGCACTGCTCTGCCACTTATGTCTCCCACGGCCTGAAAAAAGCCACGGGTATGACTCCCATCAATTATATTATCCGCAGGCGGATCGGCCTTGCCCAGACAATGCTGATCTCTACCGATCTCACGGCGACCCAGATTGCCACTATGGTGGGATACGATAATACCAATTACTTCAGCACACTGTTTACAAAGACCGTTGGTATGACGCCGATCCGGTACCGGAACATGTATCTGGAAAAGCTGAGGGGCAGGAGGGACCAGTCATGAGAGTGAAAGGAGCAGGAATACATACAAGAGGGCAGGATTTCAGAATACTTCTGATAGATTCTAATTCTAAAAAGGTAGTTGGACAGATAGCAATCAAATAATTCTAAACTTAGAGTTACATGTTTTTTTCTTGAGATAATATTGTAATGCTTCCCCTATAAACTTTGAAGCTCCTTTACAGTACTGCTGATCCATAGCCTCGATCAGCTTTGGATTGTGGAGATATCCGTCAATCAGCTTATCATAGTAGTTCTCGCCCAGATCCATTGTAGGCTGGTCTTCTTCATCCAGCAGATTCAACATCTGGCCGATGATATTCTGTACTTCTTCAGATTTGACATCCCTTGAAACGTCACTTGTCAGCTGCTCCATCAAGTCTTTATTCTTTTCTACATACCCTTTTTCTTTGATCTTCCGCATCTTCTCCATATTCTCAGAGAAATGGCTTAGGCTCTCTTTCATGGCATCTGTGTATTTTTCAACACTGCCGTAATACTCCACCGCCGTTTGAGCGATGCTGGACTCATGATCCCTGGCTCTTTTTATAAATTCATCGAAGGCTTCGGTACTTCCCCAGTATTTCATAATCTCCTCTGTATTCTCTTTTTTAAACTGCTCCAATGCCTGGATATATTCACTTAAATCAAATTCTTTAAAACTCATATAGGTTTCTCCTTGTTCCAGTCTGCCGATCAGGTCTAACAGTCTGTTCAGCCTGTCCCGTTTTGCTTTTAGCAGTGTTTTTTGCCTGCTCAGAGCTTCTTCTTTGTTAAAATTGGGATTTTCCATGATCCTTTTAATATCCTTCAGAGGAAATTCCAACTCCTTAAAAAGTAATATTTGCTGTAGAGTGTTTATTGATTCATCATCGTATAGTCTATAACCGGCGCCGGTGACCTTTGCGGGTTTTAATAAACCGATTTCATCATAATACTGTAAGGTCCGCACGCTGACGCCTGAAAGTACTGCAACTTCTTTTATGGTTCTCAAGACATCATCTCCAATCTGTTGTGTATCTTTGATTCTATCTTACATTATCACGTTACGTGAGAGTCAATGGTTTTTCATATCTTTTTAAAATCATTATATGAGTAATTTATGGGTACTTTGTTTGTGTCTTATACAAGATAGTGGAGTCCTTGTTCTCATTTCTAATATATTTCTTTGAAATGCCCCTGTTTTTAATCTCACAGCGAACAAAATAGTAAAGGCGGAGGACCTTTGTTTTCTCTAAAATAATAATTACAGAAAGCGATGATGAACAAACAAAACAGGAGGTTTTAACATGAGTATGAATATCTGCGGAGCTCCTTGCTGCTGGGGCGTGGATGATGTAAAGAACCCTTATCTGCCGCCATGGCAGAGGGTACTTAAGGAGGCAGGCCAGGCGGGTTACCGGGCCATTGAGCTTGGACCTTACGGATATCTTCCGATTGATGTGGAGACAGTCTCTGAGGAGTTAAAAAAGAATGGATTAGCCATTGTGGCAGGGACGATCTTCGACGATCTGCTGAGTGAAGAAAACTATGAAAACGTATTGAGACAGACAGAAGAGATCTGTTCTCTGGTCACAAAGCTTCCGCCGCTTCCGGTACATGAGGGCCAGCATTTTGCTGCGCCTTATATGACCATCATGGACTGGGGTCATGATGAGAGAGATTATGCGGCTGGACATCCAGACAAAGCGCCGAGGCTTTCAGAAGAAAAATGGGCAGCGATGATGGGCCACATCAGGGGAATCTGTGAAAAAGCAAATGAATACGGTGTGCGGCCGGTCATTCATCCTCACGCCGGAGGTTATATTGAGTTTGCAGATGAGATCGAAGCGGTGGTAAGGGACATTCCTTATGAGCTGGCAGGTCTCTGCCTGGATACAGGGCATCTTTATTACTCCGGCATGGATCCGGCAGAATGGCTGAAAAAGTATGCGGACCGCCTGGATTATGTCCACTTTAAAGATGTGGATGAAAAGGTATACCGGGAAGTTCTGGGAAAACATATCCGCTTTTTTGAGGGCTGTGGAAAAGGAGCCATGTGTCCCATAGGAAAAGGCGCACTGGACTACCCTGAGATCAAGCAGACCTTGGAGGATATCCAGTACAGCGGATATATCACCATAGAACAGGAACGTGATCCAAGAAATTCAGACACAAGCCTCCGGGACGTGAAGGCCAGTGTTACATATTTAAAAAGTGTAGGATATGAAATCTAATTCAGAAAAGGAACAAAACTATGTATTACGGAGAAAAGAAAATTGAAAAACCGATCCGCTGGGCTATGGTAGGGGGAGGAAAGGGAAGCCAGATTGGCTATATCCACCGGTCTGCCGCAATGAGAGATTTTAATTTTGACCTGGTTGCAGGTGCCTTTGACATTGACCCGGAGAGGGGCAGAGAGTTTGGTAAGCAGCTTCATGTGGATGAGGACAGATGTTACCCAGATTATAAGACTATGTTTGCAAAGGAAGCTAAGCGCCAGGACGGGATCCAGGCGGTCTCCATTGCAACTCCCAACGGAACACACTTTGAGATCACAAAGGCAGCCTTGCTTGCCGGGCTTCATGTTGTATGTGAAAAACCTCTCTGTTTTACAACTGAAGAGGCGGAGGAATTAGAGGCACTGGCCGCAAAACAAAATAAAATCGTAGGTGTTACTTACGGTTATGCGGGACATCAGGTCATCGAGGAGGCACGACAGCTGATCGCCGAAGGAAAGCTGGGAAAGATTCGTATTGTCAATATGCAGTTCTCCCATGGATTCCACAACGTGGCAGTCGAAAAAAATACAGCCTCCACAAAATGGCGGGTAGATCCAAAGGTTGCAGGACCGTCCTATGTGCTGGGTGATGTGGGAACCCATCCGCTGTACTTATCTGAAGTCATGCTTCCGGATATGAAGATCAAACGGCTGATGTGCAGCAGACAGTCCTTCGTCGAGTCCAGAAAACCTCTGGAGGACAACGCTATGACCATCATGGAATATGACAATGGTGCCGTGGGATACGTTTGGTCATGCTGTGTAAACTGCGGTTCCATGCATGGGCAGAAGATTCGTGTCATCGGTGAAAAGGCATCTATTGAGTGGTGGGATGAGCATCCGAACCAGCTGACCTATGAAGTGCAGAATGAACCTGTACGTGTTCTGGAAAGAGGCATGGGATATCTGGCACCTTCTGCCCTGGAGGAAGACCGTATTGGGGCAGGGCATCCGGAAGGTTTGTTTGAAGCATGGAGTAACTTATACAGCCGCTTTGCGCAGGCCATGGACGCATGTGACAGAGGAGAGCATGTGGAGTTCTGGTATCCCAATGTACACGCAGGGGCAGAGGGCGTGCGCTGGGTAGAAAACTGTGTTCAATCCGCAGATCAGGGTGCACAGTGGGTAGATTATAAGTAAGGAGCTGATGAGATGAAAATAGCATTTGACGTGGATGTGCTGGCAAAGCAGATGGATATCAACCGGATGGTGCATCAGGTGGCAGACTGGGGTTATCAATACATCGAACAGTCTCCGCATCCAAGGATCAATCCATTCTATAAACACCCGCTGTTCTCCAGGGAATGTGAGGCAGAATACAGGAAAGCACTCCGGGAAACCGGAGTGGAGATCTCCTCCTTTATCGTGGTGTACCGCTGGTCCGGACCTACAGAGGAGCAGAGACAGATGGCAGTAGCCAACTGGAAACGGATGATTGAGATCGCCGTGGATATGGGCGTGCAGGTGATTAACACGGAGCTGTCCGGGGATCCCAACCAGCAGGAGATCTGCAACGGCATGTGGTTCCGTTCTATGGAAGAACTTCTGCCGATCATTGAGAGGGAAGGGCTCCGGGTGGAGATCCAGTCCCATCCGTATGACTTCTGTGAATTAAACAATGAGACTTGTGATCTGGTGAAATCCTTCCGCTCTCCGAACCTTGGATATGTGTATTCTTCCCCACATGGATTCTTCTATGACGAGGGCAAAGGGGATGTGTGCTCCATGTTACAGTACGCAGGGGAAGAACTGACCCACGTACTGTTTGCGGATACATTCAACCAGACCATGGACTGCCGCTATATCGCCAACCCGCCGTGGTTAAACGGAAGAGGAAAAGCGGATGTGACCATTCACCAGCATTTAGCCATGGGAGAGGGAGACGTGGACTTTGACGGGATTTTTGAGACGTTAAGAGAGATGGACTTCGCAAACAGCCAGTTAAGGGAAGCTGCACCGAAAGCCGGAGGAGACAACATCGCATGTGTATCCATGTTCGGATTCCCGGAAAAGATGGAGAAGCAGGCGCCGGAGGCAAGAGAACGCATTGAACGGGAACTGCTGAAAGGGTAGAGTGAGAATGGAAAAGAAGCAAGGAACGATATTAGAAAAATTATCATGGAAAACAAGATTCTCTTATGGATGCGGAGATACGGCGTGCAATGTGGTTTTTGGGATGATCAGCACGGTGCTGACGCTGTTTTACACAGATTACGTGGGAGTCTCTGCCGCAACAGTCGGAATGGTCATGCTGCTCTCCAGAGTATTTGACGGATTCTCTGACGTTATCATGGGATTTATTGTGGAACGAACCAACTCCAAATGGGGGAAATCAAGGCCGTGGATCCTGTGGATGGCGGCACCATATGCCGTCTCAGCCGTGTTGTTATTCACAGTGCCCCACACGACAAACTTTCTGCAGTTTCTGTATATGTTTGTGACGTATAATTTTTGTACGACCATCTGTTATACGGCCATCAATCTGCCCTACGGAAGCCTATCTGCTATGATGTCCAGAAGTTCTGAGGAGCGGAGCATGCTCAGTATCGTGAGAATGGGAATGTCACCGTTCGGGCGTATTCTGGCAGTAACCTGCACCATGCCGTTAGTAAAGCTGTTTGGGGATACCCAGTCCTCATGGGTGATCGTCATGGGCATATGGGCTGTGATCGCCATGGTCCTTTTAATCATCTGTTTTGCCAACTGCCAGGAGACCGTAAAGATCGAAGCCCGTGAGAAGCAGGAAAAGATACCTGCGCTCAAGGCATTAAAGCTTTTAGTGACCAATCAGTATTTTTGGGCCGTATTGGTCCTCTGGATGATGCAGAATGTGATCTACGGTGTGACAGGGACCATTCTGCCATATTACTGCAAGTACATATTCCACAACGATACATGGATGTACAGTACACTGTATCTGACGGAAACTCTGACCATCGTGGCATCCACGTGTATCGTATGCCCTATCCTGCTAAAACACTTCGGCAAGAGGAATATGGCGCTTGCGGGGGCGGTGTTAGCGCTGGCCGGACAGCTTGTGTTCTTTGCCAATCCCTACAGTTTTCAGTGGATGCTTTTGTGCTGTATCATCAGGGGTATCGGATTATCGCCGTTAAATGCTATTGTCTTTGGCATGCTGGGCGATGTGGTGGAATTCGGACAGTGGAAGCACCATATCCGCCAGGAGAGCCTGATATTTGCCGGCGGGTCGGTGGGAACAAAGATTGGTTCCGGCCTGGCCTCAGCCATCATGACGGGACTTCTCTCACTGGCAGGCTATCTGAGTTCTGCGGCAGGAGCAGTCACCCAGCCCCAGTCGGCCATTGATATGATTATAAACATTTATAAAACGGGACCGATCATTGTCTGGGTCGTCGTCATCATAACTCTTGTCCTGTACAAACTGGACAAAAAATATGAAACGATCATGGAGGAACTGACAGAACGGGAACTTCAGGGTCAGCTATAAATGAACAGCAGGGAAGGAACTTTTGAATCAGGCTTCCTCCCTGCATTTTATATTATAACAGGACGGCGGGCCTGCCCACGTTGTTCTTTATTACGGTTCCGGTATTCACGGGGCGAGCACTGGTAAGTCCTTTTAAACATCCGGGAGAAGTTACTGGGACTGTCAAAACCGCAGCTAATGGAGATCTCCGAGATGCTCTGGCTGGTCTTTGTAAGCAGAAGGGCGCCTTTGGACAGACGGTAGCGGATCAGATACTGCATGGGAGGGATCCCCAGTGTCCGTCGGAAGCACCGTAAACATTCCCTTTCACCAATATTGGCGGACTTTGCGATGTCATATAACTTTAATGGTTCCGCAAACCGCTCCTCAATCATATGAATCATTGTTTTGATGCGGCAGGAATCCTGGTCCGGCCTCGCCGTGGTTTCTGAGATCACAGATTCATGGCTTTGATATAGAAGAAAACAAAGGCGGGAGAGCTGTTCCCTGACTGTAAATTCATGGCCCTTTGAACCTTTAGAAAAGGCCTCGAAAGCCTTTAAGATGCACTGTGTGGATTCCGGCACAGTATCGTCTACTGGAGAAAACTGCAGACAGTCTATGGCACAGGAACTGATGAGCGGCTGGATATATTTTATATAGAAAACAGAGTTTTCAGAGCCGCATATGAGATCCGGATGAAAGACAAGAGACTGAAGCCGGCAGGTTCCGGAGGTTTCAGCCTCGTGAAGGATATTAGAATTGATCATCAGGCTGTCTCCTGCATTCATGCGCAGGGATCTGCCGGGGACCCTTATCTCTAAAGTCCCGGAGTACAGATAGATGACTTCCAGTTCTTCATGCCAGTGCCAAGGGATCCTGCTGACGTTGTCAACAGAATAGACAGAGTCATAGCCGGCACACGGGAATTCGATGGTTCCATGGGGCCGCACTTCCCGCCTGTCCTGGTCAGTATAGATTGTACAATCCTGCAAAGGCATAGAGATTCCTCCTTTTTGTCGCTTTTTTTATATTATAGGTCCAAATTTATATTGTTTCAATCAGCAAAAGACGGTATTTATATATTAAGGTGACTGGTGTACAGATATACAGGAGGTATGGGTTTTTATGATAGATTTACATATGCATTCTTATTACAGTGATGACGGGGAGTTTCAACCGGAAGAATTAGTGCAAAAATGCAAGGAAAAGGGCATCCGGTATATGGCCATTGCAGACCATAACTGTGTCCGGGCCGTGGAGAAAGGAAGAAAGGCAGCCCAGAAAGAGGGGATTCATTTTATCTCAGGGATAGAGATCGACTGCACCTTTCAAGGGGTTAATCTGCATGTTCTTGGGTATGGAATAGATGAAAGGGATGCGGCTTTTCAAAAGATCGAGGACAATATATCAGAGCAGAGCAGTGAAGCATCGGTTAAGATGCTTGAGGGGACGAGAAAATTAGGATTTGATGTGTCTGAGAAAGACATGGAAGCCCTGACGGAAACTATGTTTTGGAAAAACCGGTGGACAGGGGAGATGTTTGCGGAAGTTCTATTAAATAAACCGGAATATCAGGAACATGAACTGCTCCTGCCTTACCGTCCGGGAGGAGACAGAAGCAGCAATCCCTACGTGAATTTTTACTGGGATTATTACTCCCAGGATAAACCCTGTCATGTGGGTATAAAGTTCCCTTCTATGGAAGAGGTGATAACTCAGATCCATGAAAGCGGGGGAAAGGCAGTGCTGGCGCATCCGGGAGTGAACTTAAAGGACCATATGGAACTCTGGAAAGAGATCGCCGTTTCCGGCATTGATGGGGTAGAAGCCTTCAGCAGTTATCACTCACCGGAGGATGCTATGTTTTTCAGCCATGAGGCCGGAAAGTATGAATTGTTTGTGACCTGCGGAAGTGATTACCACGGGAAGACCAAGCCGTCTATTTGTATCGGACAGTACGGCTGCAGCCATCCGGAAGATGAAATCCTGCCCCAGCTTGAGAGCATCGTGAAGTAGACAGTTCAACAGAAAAAATAATCAAGAATAAAAATAGTCAAGCCCTTCCTATCATTTTGAAGGGCTTGACTATTTTATTGCATGGAATACTTAGATAATCCGTCTATTTTCTTGCGAGCTCGTTGGCCAGCTTAACAATGGTTCCAATGGGATCGGAAAGTTCGCTCTGATTCATGGCGTTCACATAGCTTGCCCGGTTGTCATAAACCTCGTGCACTGCGTTCAGCAGGGACTTAGAGGTGACATCCTCCTCGTTCAGTACATAGCTGTAGCCTTGCCGCTGGAATGACTGGGCGTTTAAGATCTGATCTCCCCGGCTGGCGTTTAATCCCAGCGGAATCAAGATATTCGGCTTCCTGAGGGCCAGGAGCTCACAGATGGCGTTGGCCCCTGCCCTGGAGATGATAACGTCTGCGCAGGCAAAGAGATGCTTCAGTTCCTTTTTCACATACTCAAACTGGCGGTAACCACTTTTGCCTGCAAGCATAGATTCCAGGTTATTCTTCCCGCAGATATGGATGATCTGAAAATCCTCCAACAGCTCATCAATATTGTCCCTGACCGCATTGTTTATCGCTACGGAACCAAGGCTTCCGCCGATGATAAGTAGAACAGGTTTTGAAGATGTAAAGTCGCAAAGCTTAAGGCCTTTTTCCTTAGAACCGGTAAACAACTCTTCTCTGATCGGTGAACCAGTAAGTACAGCTTTCCCTTCTGGGAGATGTTTTACGGTTTCCGGAAAATTGCAGCAAACCTTATTGGCACTTGGAATGCTTAATTTATTTGCAAGACCCGGTGTCATGTCAGATTCATGGATGATGACAGGGATCCGCAGATGCTTAGCCGCCATGACCACAGGTACGGTGACGAATCCGCCTTTGGAAAACACGACATTGGGTTTCAAATGCTTTAATGTTTTTTTAGCGTCAAAATAACCTTTCATGACCCGAAAGGGATCCGTAAAGTTCTTCACATCAAAATATCTTCTGAGCTTACCGGAGGAAATACCGTAGTAGGGAAGACCAATGTCTTCGATCAGCTTCTTTTCCATCCCATCTTTGGAGCCTATATAGCTGATTTGATATCCCTCTTTCTCCAGTGCAGGTACCAATGCCATATTCGGAGTGACATGTCCGGCAGTACCCCCTCCGGTCAATACGATTCGTTTCATAATACCTCCATCAATTAAACAGATGTTAATGAGTCTCTTTATATTCCTTTAAAGCTTTGGAAAGCTGGTCAGGACATGAGGTACCGCGGAAACCGCATTGGATGCCTGAAAGCCGTTCGATCACCTCGTCTACTGCCATTCCTTTTACAAGGGCTGCCACGCCTGTGGTATTTCCCTGGCAGCCTCCCCGGAACTGTATGTCTTTTATTATATCGTCTTCTATCTCAAATTCAATAGCGCTGCTGCAGACGCCTTTTGTTTTGTAAACCATCGTAGTTACCTCCTGATTTTTTTATTGTATACCAAATGGGTAATCCGTATTATATCACAAAAATCGAAGAATACATAGATGGGGAAGCTGTGTTATAATTTTTATCAGACGGAAATAATGACAGTAAAAAGGAGAATGATTTATGAAAATAGGAATTATCGGGGCAATGCAAGAAGAGGTGGAATCCCTGATCTCTTCTATGGAGAATGTAAAAAAGAAGACAAAAGCCTCCATGGATTTTTATGAGGGAAGGCTCTGGGGAAATGACACGGTTGTTGTTATGAGCGGCATTGGAAAAGTAAACATGGCTGTTTGCGCACAGATACTGATCGACAGCTTTGGTGTGGAAAAACTGATCAATACCGGGGTCGCAGGCGGCCTGTACAAGGATATTGAGATTGGGGATATTGTGATCTCAAGCGATGCTGTGCAGCACGATATGGATGCCGTGGGATTTGGTTATCAGCTGGGAGAGATCCCGCGTATGGAGTGTTCTGTGTTCCAGGCGAATGCCGCACTGATAAAAGAGGCGGAGGAAGCCTGCAAAAAGGCCAATCCGGATATCCAATGCTTTACCGGGCGGGTTTTAAGCGGCGACCAGTTTATCTCCAGCGACGAAAAGAAACACTGGCTGATCGAAAATTTTGGCGGGTACTGTGCGGAGATGGAAGGGGCGGCCATGGCCCAGACAGCATACTTAAATGACGTACCCTTTGTGATTGTAAGAGCTATCTCCGACAAGTGCGACGACACAGCAACAGTAAATTACAGTGAATTTGAGGAAGCTGCAATAAAGCATATAATTAGACTGATTCACGGTATTTTAGACAAAGAAGCGTCTAACTTTGTAAGTCAATAATCCGTGTATTCCCCTCCTTGTGATTTTATAATATAAGAATCATAAAGGAAGAAGGAGAAATAACATGGATGTATTAGAAAACGCATTTTTTGTGCAGGGATTGATCGCAGTCCTGGCAGTGGGGATTTTAGGAAAACTCATTGTCTGGAGGAATTACCGCAGGCTTTTGAAAGACTCCTATGAGATGGATGGAAATAAAAAGCAGTGGATGGGGGTACTGAAAAAGAAGTTTGAAAGTTATTATCAGCTGGAGGCAAATCTGCATAACATTCCGTGTGTTGTGGACAAGTATATGAAAAACCACAAAATATGTGGATTATCCTCCGAGATCATGGAACAGGTCACTGGACTCTGCGCTGTACTGAGCTTTTTTCTGGGCTGTCTGGGTGTGATCCGTGGGTACATAGAGGGAGCTGACCTTAAGGTGGTGGCGGAGAGTCTGTTTTTGAGCATGGCGTCGGGATTGTTTCTCGTATTCGTGGACAGGCTGGTCGCCTTTGACGGAAAGAAGCAGCTGGTGAGAGCCAACCTCATTCACTTCCTGGAGAACATCCTGCCAAACCGCTATCTGAAATCTGTGAAGAAACAGGAAAAAGAAGAGCAGGTGAAGCAGAAGGAGAAGAAAAAAGAGGACGAGCAGGTGAAGGAAGAAAAGAGAGAAGCAAGAAAAATCGAAAGACATTGGCAGGAGGCAGCAGCATCCAGGGAATTTGAGCTGACAGATGAGGAAATGCAGGCGGTGAAAGATTTCATAAATGGATTATAAATCTTTGGCATACATAATAGAATAATAAAAAAGCAGGAAATCGAACATGAGAAAAGTTTTATTATTATTCTGTATCGTGAGTATACTCGGACTTGCCGGATGCGGCAAGGAAGAGGCGCAGGTGGAGTCCACCAAAGTCATCAGCCAGGGAAGCAATACAAAAGAGGGATGGTGGCTGAAACGCAACAAAGAACATCAGCAGCCGGAGTTTTCACAGAATATCGACTTATCCAAGTACGACGCATATAGTGTGGACACAAAGGCCAAAAATAAAAAAGTCATGTATTTGACATTTGACTGTGGATATGAAAATGGTTTTACGCCTAAAATATTGGATGTGCTTAAGAAGGAAAAGGTGCCGGCCGCATTTTTTGTGACAAAGCCGTTCATAAGGGAAGATCCGGATTTAGTGAAAAGAATGAAAAAGGAAGGTCATGTGGTTGGAAACCACACGGTTCACCATAAGAGTATGCCTACCGTTTCTGACAGGGACAACAAGCAGGAACTGATCGACTGTGCGGAATACTGCAAAAAAACCACAGGATATGACATGGATATGTTCATGAGACCGCCTATGGGAGAATATAGTGAGCACACACTGGCTCTCACAAAGAAGCTTGGATATAAGACGATTTTCTGGAGCATGGCCTACGTGGATTTTAATGTGAACAGCCAGCCGGGAAAGGACTATGTGATCCAGCATTTTGAAGAGAATTACCACAACGGAGCCATTCCGTTGATGCACAATGTATCCCAGTCTAACGCGGAGGCCCTGGAGACTGTCATCAAGAATCTCAAGGCAAAAGGATTTGAATTCCGCTCGCTGAAAAAACTCCCTGACTATTGAATAGAAAGGCGTAATTTGTTAAAATATAGATAACGCATTTAACCAAGAGAGACAACAGTAAAGGAGAAAGACATGGGGAAAATTAAGTTTGATTACAGCAACGCAAAAGATTTTATCAGGGACCACGAGATCGGTATGATCGAGAAGCAGGTCGCAGATGCGAAAGAGTACTTGCTGTCAAGAAAAGGTCCGGGAAATGACTTCCTTGGGTGGATCGATCTTCCTGTGGATTATGATAAAGAAGAGTTTGCGAGAATTAAAAAAGCCGCTCAGAAAATCCAGAGCGACTCCGATGTATTGGTTGTCATTGGTATCGGAGGATCCTACCTTGGTTCCAGAGCCGTGATCGAAGGGCTGTCCAACAACTTTAACAACAAGCTGGACAAAGAAGTAAGAAAAGCACCGGAAGTATACTTTGCCGGACATAATATCAGTGGTACATATGTAAAACAGCTGATCGATGTAATCGGGGACAGAGACTTCTCTGTGAATGTTATCTCCAAATCAGGGACAACAACAGAACCTGGCATCGCATTCCGTATCTTTAAGAAGCTCCTCAATGATAAATACGGAAAAGACGAAGCTACGAAGCGTATTTATGCTACCACTGACAAAGCAAGGGGAGCATTAAAGACACTTGCCACAGACGAGGGATATGAGACATTTGTTGTGCCGGATGATGTTGGAGGACGTTTTACAGTTCTCACAGCCGTTGGACTTCTCCCGATCGCAGCAGCCGGAATTGACATTGACGAGTTCGTAAAAGGATTCCAGGACGGAAGAGACATGTTCCTAAACGCTCCGTTTGAAGAAAACCCTGCGATGTTATATGCTGCAATCCGTAATATTCTCATGCGCAGAGGAAAAGGCATGGAGATCTTAGCAAACTATGAGCCGAACCTCCATTTTATCTCTGAATGGTGGAAACAGTTATACGGAGAAAGCGAAGGAAAAGACGGAAAGGGTATCTTCCCAGCATCTGTAGACTTTTCTACAGACCTGCACTCTTTAGGGCAGTTCATCCAGGATGGATCCGCCAACCACTTTGAGACCGTACTGAATGTGGAAGAGCCGGAATTAGACATTGTGCTTGAAGCAGAAGAGAACGATCTGGACGGTTTGAACTATCTGGCAGGCAAGACAATGAATTTTGTTAACCAGAACGCTATGAAGGGAACCATCTTAGCCCATGTTGACGGAGGAGTTCCGAACTTAAGATTCGATATTCCGAAGATGGACGCATACCACCTTGGACAGCTGTTCTACACATTTGAATCTGCGTGTGGTATGAGCGGTTACTTAAACTGCGTCAATCCATTTGACCAGCCGGGAGTTGAGGCATACAAGAAGAATATGTTCGCTCTGCTTGGAAAACCAGGATTTGAAGACAGAAGAGAAGATTTATTAAAGAGACTATAGGAGACCAAATGAAAAAGATTGCACAGTTCCATAAAGTAAGTTTTGGACAGTTTTTAGAAAGTTGGCAGGATACCTTTGAAGGTACCCCGGAAGAAGAAGTAAAACAGATTTTTGACAGCATCAAGCTTCCGAAGCGGGCCACCAGAGGTTCTGCCGGGTACGATTTTTACAGCCCCATCAGTTTTGAGCTTAAACCAGGGGAGACGATCAAGATTCCCACCGGGATTCGTGTGTACATGGAAGAAAGCTGGGTGTTGAACCTATTTCCGAGAAGCGGACTGGGATTCAAGTTCCGTCTTCAGATGAACAATACGGTAGGAATCATTGACAGTGACTACTTCTATTCAGACAATGAGGGACATATCTTTGTCAAGCTCACCAACGATTCCAACGAAGGAAAAGTTGTCAGCGTAGAAGCTGGGACCGGGATCGTACAGGGCATTTTTATGGAATATGGTGTGACCATAGACGATGATGCCAAGGAAGTTCGCAACGGCGGATTCGGCAGCACAACCAAATAACAGCAAAAGACCCCGCCATTCGGCGGGGTCTTTTTTGACAGAAGGTATGTACCCTGAATATGAAAAATATCACGTTTGTTTGAGAGTTTGTGGCCAATGATATGATATTCAGGGGAAAAGTTTCTTGCTTTCCAATACACCTTCTATTATAGAAACATTTGTAAGTTTAAAAAGGTGAACCATGTCAGGAAGTTTCCTGATGCTCCATCTGATCCAGTTCTGTGGGGGTGTGGCCGGAAGCTATGAACAGCCGGGTATCCACATACAGGTCCATCATCTTTTCAGCAAAGGTATCTGCCTGGTCCTGGTCTGCGAAGACAACATCCCCCTTCTGAAGCATTTCAAAAATGTGCTCCGGGTCGGCTCCGACTTTCATGATATAGGAGATTCTCCTGGTCAGATCTGTAGCTTCCGCAATCTGGAACCCCAGCTGGTCGATCAGATAGGAAGTAAATTTCAGAGCCGAGGGATCCGGATCTGATGCATCCTGCGTGATCTCTTCCTTGGAAGGGCGATAGTAAGCATAGTCTTTTTGGATGGACATAATATCTTCCAGAAGATTCGGATCCTCAAGAAGCATAGCATCCACAAACATCTTGTCATGATAGCCGAAGCTGTAGGCGTGGGGAGAAGGCAGGAAGTAGAGATTGATCAAGTCCTTCTGCGTGATCCGGTCTTCTTCATACGCATTGTATAGGGCTGCGATCTGGTCTAATGGAGCGGCCCCGTAGATGCTGACACAGTAATAGCAGTATTGAATCTGTTTCCATATGAGTTCCCTTTTATCACGAAAAGCTGGCGTGTTCATAGCGGAGTAGGCTGACAAAACATCTGGAGGGATATATATTTCATTGTCCTCGTCCACGGCACAGTATCCCCCGTCCAGAAAAGCGTCGAAGATATCTTCATCATCAATGGGAAAATAACCTTCCAGCGCGGCCTCAAATGCCTGGATCTCCAGATCCGTCAGGGTCAAAAAGAAGCTGCCCATAGCGTCTGGCTGTAAAATGTATCCGGACAGAAAAGTGACTAAGGTGTTTTTATCCATCTGGGTACACTGGTCCAGCTGATGGATATGTGCGATCTCCAGAAGGTCCTCCTTTGTGTACTGGCGGTAGACATCCGCCAGGGAATCTGCCGAAAAATCTGGAGAGACATCTTCGATTTTTTTCTTATGTGACTCAAGGGACTGTCTTGTACCGTCTTCAGAGAAACAGAGGTTATCCTTTAGAAGGCTGTTCATGTCTTCCACTTCCAATCCGGATAAAAATCCGCCCTTATACTTCAGGACAGTGGGAAAACGGCTGCTGTAATTGGGAAGTATCTTTTCAACCTCAATCCTGAAATCAATCTTTCCTTTTAAGATATATGTGTAACTGATCGATTGACCTTCTTTCATGTAGGAATCAACCATCTGGGATTCATCGGTTATTTTCCTGTGCTGAGCAGGAAGCTCAAAACGGAAGAGACAGTGACCGGATTTTTGAAATACAGCCTGAATTATTTCGTGAAGGCCCGAGAAAGGGATCTGACCGGGTACGATGAGACGTCTCCATACTGGGGGCCTGCTTTCTTTTACAATGATTTTTATCTGATATCCGTCCATAATAAGCCTCCTGTCTGCAGTGATGGTGAAGGGGTTTCTTTGTACTTATTTTATCACATAAATAGGACAGAAAAAACCGGAACAGGGAATCCCTGCTCCGGTCTTAAATGTTGTCTTATATCTGCGGATATTTTATGAGAATTGTCCCACCCATGTCTCAATCTTCTTACCATTATCTTCAGCATCTTCCATGGAAGATCCTTTTACACCGTAGTAGAACTTGATCTTCGGCTCTGTTCCGGAAGGACGTACACACAGCCATGCATTGTCCTCCAATTCATAGTAGAGAACGTTGGAAGAAGGAAGTCCTGTCGGAGAGGTCTCCCCTGTGGTGAGATCCACGATCTCATCACTCTGGTAGTCGCGGGATTTAAGGACCTTGAGGTCCCCGATCTCCTTCGGTGGATTCTCTCTTAAGGATTTGAGCATGTTCTGGATCTTCTCAGCTCCGTCAAGGCCTGCAAACTCCAGCGCTTTGACTTTATCCAGATAGTAGCCGTACTTTTCATACATGTCGGTCATGGCATCCCATAAAGTCTTGCCCTGGGTCATGTAATAAGCGGCAGCCTCGCACAGAGCTACTGTGGCGGATACTGCGTCCTTATCACGTGCATAGGTGCCGATCAGGCATCCGTAGCTTTCCTCCAGACCGAACAGATAGGTTCCCTTGCCGCTGTTTTCGAAGTTCAGCATCTGCTGGCCGATGAACTTAAATCCTGTGAGCACTTCAATCAGATCCACTCCGTAGCCCTCAGCCACTGCATCCACCAGGTTGGTGGTAACGATAGATTTGACCACGGCCCCGTCAGCCGGGAGAGAACCGCTCATAGCCTTCTTCTGGCTTAAAACATACTCACACAGAAGAGAGCCGGACATATTGCCAGTCAGTGCGATATAGTCTCCAGTCTTGGAATCCTTCACATAGACACCAAGGCGGTCTGCATCCGGGTCCGTTGCCAATACAAGATCCGCATCTTTTTCCTTGGCAAGGGCTAAGCCCAGCTCAAAAGCCTCTTTGGATTCCGGATTCGGATAGCTGACCGTAGGGAAGTCTCCGTCCGGAAGCTCCTGCTGCGGTACTACATAGACATTCTGGAACCCTAAATCCTTGAGTACACGTCGGACTGGAAGGTTCCCTGTTCCGTGCAGAGGAGTATAGACGATCTTTAATTTGGATGCCATCTGATCGATCGCATCCTGATTATGTACTTGCTTTTCTACCTCGGCAATGTAAGCGTCATCCACTTCAGCGCCGATGACTTCATATAATCCGGCACTGACCGCGTCTTCTTTGGACATGGTCTTAACCTTGGAGATATCTGTAATCGCGTTAACCTTGGCGGTAACGCCCTTGTCATGAGGCGGTGTAAACTGTGCACCGTCCTCCCAGTATACTTTGTAACCGTTGTATTCCGGAGGATTATGGCTGGCAGTGATGTTGATTCCGGCAATGCAGTTGTAATAACGGACTGCAAATGACAGTTCCGGAGTCGGGCGCAAAGACTCAAAAATGAAGGCCTTGATGCCGTTCGCGGCCAGACACAGAGCTGCTTCGTTGGCAAATTCCGGAGACATATGCCGGGAATCAAAAGCAATCGCTACGCGCTTTTTGTCAGTACCCTGTTCCAGGATATAATCTGCAAGCCCTTGGGTGGCCTTGCGGACTACGTAAATATTCATACGGTTGATGCCGGCGCCGATGATCCCGCGAAGGCCTGCTGTTCCAAAAGCCAGATCAGCGTAAAAACGCTCTTTGATCTCGTTGTCATCATCCTGAATGTTCTTGAGTTCCTCTTTGGTAGCTTCATCAAAATATGGATTATTAAGCCATTCCTGATATGTTTCCTGATAGTTCATAGTAGTGCTCCTCCTTTACGTTTTTCCTTATGTTTTATTATAACTTATCTGGGTCTAAAAAACATTATAAAAATTGTGATATTGTAAAAGAAATTTCTCTCTTTTTTCTTTTAAATCAACAATATCCTGAAGCTTATTGAGATATCTTGGAGATACCCAATGTTTTTTATGATTCATGTACTGATTTGAGATTTTCCATAGTTTTTCAGGGTATAAAAATAAGACGTACAAGAAAGAATAATCGTTCATTGTCAGACGTTGTACCTTATTATAGCCTTTCAGCATGGTTTCGCAGATACTGAACTGATAGTCATTCTTCTCCAGAGCCTTCCGGATAAAATAATAGAGGTCAGTAAGTGGATAACCGTAGTAAAAATGCTCAAAGTGAAGCGTCGCGGTTCCATGAGGCCCCATCAGAACATTGTGCTGGTTATAGGAACCGTGGCACCAGCCTTCCCTCATGCCTGTCAGTTCTTTCATCTTGGCGGAAGATTCCTCAAGCTGTTTCCAGAAGGATTGAATTTCCTTTAAAAACAAATACTCAAAATCCCCTTTGTTTTTTCTGCTCCCGATGTATTTCCAGATGCTCTTAAGTTCTCTGCGTCTCTGGTTATAATGCTTTGTCAGAGAGAAATGAGGCGTCCCGTAATCTGCCCGGTAGGGGATCTTGCCGGATACACGGTGGAAAGAGGCAAGATTCCTGCACGCGGAAGATAAGTCGGAAGGAGAGTGGATATTGCATTCTGTACCATTGTAAGTCCTTCTCATTACAAAGGGTTCATAGTATTTATCATAGGAAATAAATTCATGTTCTTTGTTTACTATATATTGGTCAATTTTAGTAAATCCCTGGTCAATCAATTCATTTTTCCATTGATGCTCGACAGCCAGACGCTCTTCGGACAGTTTCGTAGCAGACAGGGCAAATAACCCCTGATCAGTGCCGCAGATGATTTCGCCGCGGCCCCTTTTTAAATAATCAATATGCAGATCATATTGATCTAAAAGTATTTTGTATTTGTCGTTCACAATATGCCCTCCTCAAAGTTCTACCTCTAATTGTATGTGCCCGGGGTGCTGGATATGATATCGTCTTGTAATTCGGAAAAAAATGAAGTATACTGGTACTAATCTAAATGTTACAAATGTTACAGAAGTGCAATTGGAGGAACTTTATTATGAGAAAAAAATATTTACTTATAACATGTATGCTGATGATCGGAGCTGTCAGTTTGATGGCATGCGGCAAGAAGAGCCCAAGCTCTGAAGCTACCACAGAGGCTGCAACAACGGAGACAGAGGCCACAACGGAAAGCGATGAAGTTTCTACGGTAGCTACCGAGGAGACTGAGGCAACCACTGCGGCTACGTCAAAGTCCACAACAGAAGCGACGATCGCAGACAAGAAGGATGAAGCGAAAAAGCCAGTCAGTGCGACGGGTGTCTACAATGGCTTCGGTGACAGCAATTCTGTTGAAGTGAAGATGTCAAACGGAGAATATAAGACATTTATCATTGAGGATGAGAAGGTTATGGATGCGTTAAATGACATGGAACCTGGAACAAAGATCTCCTTTACATACGGAGCTTTGGAAGGACAGGCAAACATGCAGATGCTGTCTGTAAAGAAAAGGTAATGATAAAGGCACAAAGGAGTAGAACTCTTTTGTGCCTTTTTTCTGGAGGGATGGAAAGTATGAAAAGAAAAAACAGAATCCGAAGGATCAGTGTTGTGTTGCTTGCTGTGATGCTTTGCGCTGTCCTTCTGCCGCCGGAGCAGACGGAAGCTGCTTCGGCAAAGTATGCGGTTTTATCTGGAAGCAGTAATTACAAGGTCGGTAAGCACCGCTATAAAGTTAATATTAAGGAGAGGGGGACCGCGGTGCGCAGCCCGTCTGCTGTGTTGTACAGGAAGAAAAAGGGGAAATGGAAAAAGATCTTGACTCATAAAAATACTTACGGTATGACTGTGAAGGCAGAGTACGGAAAATGGCTGTATTATTCTGTCTATCCATATGGGAACGAACAAAATCTATACCGTTATAACCTGAAGACAAAGAAAAAGTACCTTGTGAGAAGAAATGTGCGCCATATGCTGATCTCCGGCGGAAAGCTTTATACAAATGGCTTTGCCACTGATGTCCGCAGTGTGCCGATCTATATCAGCAAGACAAATGGAAAAAAAGCGAAGCGTATCACCAAAAAGGCGAATCAGGCAAGGATGAAGATTTATGGGAAGCGGATTTACTATCTTGAGTGTACCTATAACAAATCCCACAGTAAGAGTACGGACCGGCTTGTGAGCAGAGACCTGAAAGGAAAGAAACGCAGGGTTTTGTCTAAGAAGATCAAAAGCCCGGCTTCTGTGCTTTACTTCAGCAATAAATCCCTGATTTATGCCAAACCGGTTAAAAGCTCCATCAGATACTATAAGATAAGCCTTAATTCGAAAAGGCAAAAAAGGATTTATCCGTCGGC
Organism: Anaerostipes rhamnosivorans; assembly: GCF_005280655.1. Taxonomy (NCBI): domain Bacteria; kingdom Bacillati; phylum Bacillota; class Clostridia; order Lachnospirales; family Lachnospiraceae; genus Anaerostipes; species Anaerostipes rhamnosivorans. The sequence goes on along the minus strand of NZ_CP040058.1, from coordinate 3,531,479 downwards.
TAAAAAAGTTGATAACTGGATCAGGACATTTTATTAAAAAGAAGGGGCACTGAAGATTGTAAATCTACAGTGCCCAAATTTAATATGGTTAAAAATTAGTAGTTTTCTGAATTGATCTGGAAGTATTTTTTTGGATGTGCACATACAGGACAGACTTCAGGAGCTTCTGTTCCATAATGTACATGTCCACAGTTTGTGCAGATCCATGCCTGCTCAGTCTCTCTTTTGTAGACAATTCCTTTGTCAATATTCTCTGTTAACTGCTGGTAGCGCTCGTCATGGCGTTTTTCAATGTCAGCGACCATCTCAAACAGGGCAGCGATCTCATCAAATCCTTCTTCTTTTGCTTCTTTTGCAAAAGTAGGATACATGTCGGTCCATTCAAAATTTTCACCGGCAGCGGCGTCTTTTAAGTTCACTTCTGTGGAAGGCATTCCTTCATGTAAAAGCTTAAACCAGATCTTAGCGTGTTCTTTTTCATTCAATGCGGTTTCAGCAAAGATATTGCCGAACTGCACATAACCGTCTTTTTTTGCCTGGCTTGCATAAAAATCATACTTTGTACGTGCCTGTGATTCCCCTGCATATGCAGCCATTAGGTTCTGTTCTGTTTTTGTTCCTTTTAAATTTGGCATTACACACGACCTCCTAATTTTATAATAGTAATTATTACTGTTTTATTATCTCAGATATAAGTACATAAGTCAATACATACTCTTCTTTTATTATGGTACAATAAGGATAAATTATTCAATTGCTGCTAATATATCAGAGATTATAATGGTACGAAGAAAGGAGCAGCCGCTATGAGAATGTATGATTTGATACTAAAAAAGAGAAACGGGGTTTCACTCAAAGAGAATGAGATCCGCTGGATGATAGAAAACTATTTAAATGGGAGTATTCCGGACTACCAGATGTCAGCTATGATGATGGCAGTGTACTTCAAGGGAATGGACAGGAAGGAAACCTACCAGCTGACTATGGCCATGGCAGAGAGCGGCGATATGCTGGACCTGTCACAGATTCCGGGCATGAAAATCGATAAGCACAGCACCGGAGGAGTGGGTGACAAGACGTCGCTGGCCTTGGGGCCTCTGGTGGCATCCTGTGGAATTCCGGTGGCCAAAATGTCAGGGAGAGGCCTAGGGCATACAGGAGGCACCATTGACAAGCTTGAGAGCATCCCTGGATTCTGTACGTCTCTGACAGAGGAGCAGTTTATGGACCTGGTGACGGAGACTGGCATTGCCATCATGGGGCAGACAAAGGATTTGGCTCCTGCAGATAAGCTTTTGTATGCCCTCCGGGACGTGACAGCCACTGTCGACCAAATGTCATTGATCGCCAGCAGCATTATGAGCAAGAAACTGGCGGCAGGGGCAGATGCGATCCTGCTGGATGTGAAATGCGGCAGCGGAGCGTTTATGAAATCTCAGAAGAATGCAGAAGAACTTGCAGAAGCCATGATCGACATAGGAAAAAAGGCCGGCAGGAAGATGGCGGCCGTGATCTCCGACATGGACCAACCTTTGGGAAGGGCAGTGGGAAATGCTCTGGAAGTGAAAGAAGCTGTAGATACGCTCAAGGGAGAAGGGCCCGAAGACTTTACAGAACTTGTGCTGACACTGGGAGCACAGATGCTGTGTATGGCCGGAAAAGCTCATAGTTCCGGGGAGGCCAGATTGATCCTGGAGCAGAAAATCTCCAGTGGTGATGCCCTTGGGAAGTTCCGGGAGTTTGTCAAGGCGCAGGGGGGAGATCCGGGCTGGACCGACCGGCCTGAGAACTTCTGCAGGGCAGATTATATAGAAGAAATCCTTTCAGAAGACAGTGGATATGTGTCGGACTTTTCCACTCAGGAAATCGGCATCTGTTCCCTTCTCCTCGGAGGCGGGAGGGAGACAAAAGACAGCAGGATCGATCCGTCCGTGGGGCTGGTGCTCATGAAGAAAAAAGGAGACTTGGTATCAAAAGGAGATTGTCTTGCGGTCATTTATGCAAATGACAGCCTTAAACTTGCGAAGGCAAAACAGCATTTTTTGAAAAATGTCATCATATCTGAAAAACAGCCAAAAGCGGAACCGATCATAAAAAAAATACTTTCCTGAAAGACATGAGGAGGCATACTTTTTCATAGGTTAATAAAAAAACGGAGTGGCCTATGAAGAGGTTTGCTGTTGTTGTATTGCTATGCCTGTGCTGTATTTCCACCGGATGCGTAAAGCAGGAAAAACAGGGGACAAAAGAAAAGATAGAGTATGCAGTCTGTAGAAAAGAAAATCTTCCAAAGGAATTGGTGGGGAGAATTGATGAACAGAAGGATAAAGTTTTTCATTTTACGTATTCTATGAAGGAAACAATGTATTACGTGATCGGATACGGAAAGCAGACCGGCACAGGGTATAAAATCCGGGTCAAAAGCATGCTGATGGATGAGGATCACATCTATATCGATACCAATTTGATCGGGGTTCCCAAGAGCCGGCAGGGAGAAGGAGGCTCCTGTCCATATATTGTGATCAAGAGCCAGAATTATGAAAAAGATGTAGTGTTTTTGTGATATATCATAAAAACTTTAGAATTGTTTTATTGATTTTGAGGCAGTGAAACCATATAATGGAGTTTATAAATGCTTGAAGAGATCTAAGGAGGAAAAGCGTTCGTGGATAACAGACAGAAGAAACCAGATAAAAATAACAAGAATTCGATACAGATGATCATATCGATTTTAATTACATCTATTTTAGTTGCTGTCTTGTTCAACTTCGTCGTCGGAAAGTGGAAAAACGGTACAGAAACCGAGATTTCCTACGGCAAATTTGTCAAGATGATCGAGAAAAAAGAAGTTAAGAAGGTCGTATTCGACAGTGATGTCATCACTGTAGTGCCAAAAGAATCAGAAAATCCGCTGTATAAGACTACATATAAAGTAGTCCAGCTTCCTGTTCCTGACTATCAGCTGGTCAACCGGCTGGAGAAGGCAGGGATCGAGAATTATCAGGCCAAGGCTAAGGATGGCTCTGAGATCTTTATGAGTGTTCTTGTGAGTATCCTGCCGGCCATCATCATATTCGGACTACTGATGTTTATGATGCGTGGAAAGAGCGGAATGATGGGCGTCGGGAAATCCAACGCCAAGGTCTACGTGGAGAAGAAAACGGGCGTGACCTTTGCCGATGTGGCAGGACAGCAGGAGGCCAAGGAGTCGCTGACGGAGATGGTAGACTTCCTGCACCACCCGGACAGATACTTAAAGATCGGTGCAAAGCTTCCTAAGGGAGCACTTTTGGTGGGACCTCCGGGTACTGGTAAGACACTTCTTGCCAAGGCGGTGGCGGGAGAGGCGAATGTTCCGTTTTTCTCACTTTCAGGATCCGATTTTGTGGAGATGTTCGTAGGTGTGGGTGCTTCCAGAGTACGTGACCTGTTTAAGCAGGCCCAATCCATGGCTCCGTGTATTATTTTTATTGATGAGATCGATGCCATAGGTAAGAGCCGTGATAATGGGATACAAGGAGGAGGCAACGATGAGCGTGAGCAGACATTAAACCAGCTGCTCTCAGAGATGGACGGGTTTGACACATCCAAGGGTCTTGTGATCCTTGCGGCCACCAACCGTCCGGAGGTACTTGATAAGGCTCTGCTTCGTCCGGGAAGATTTGACCGTAGAGTGATCGTAGAACGCCCGGACCTGAAGGGAAGGATCGAGACCCTGAAGGTCCACTCCAAGGACGTGAAGATGGACGAGAGTGTGGACTTCGACGAGATCGCACTGGCTACCTCAGGAGCTGTAGGATCTGACCTGGCTAATATGATCAACGAGGCCGCGCTGGCCGCAGTCAAGGCAGGGCGTGAGTATGTCTCACAGTCTGATCTTTTTGAGGCCGTGGAAGTGGTGATCGCAGGAAAAGAAAAGAAAGACCGTATTCTCGGCAAGGAAGAAAAGCAGATCGTTGCCTACCACGAGGTGGGACATGCGCTTGTCATGGCTCTCCAGAAAGAGTCTGAGCCGGTGCAGAAGATCACGATTGTCCCGAGGACCATGGGAGCCCTGGGATATACTATGCAGAGGCCGGAGGAAGAGAAATATCTGAACAAAAAGGATGAGATGCTGGCTGATTTGGTGTCCTTCTTCGGAGGACGTGCAGCCGAGGAGATTAAGTTCCACACGGTAACGACCGGTGCGTCCAACGATATTGAGCGGGCTACTGCTATGGCCAGAGCTATGGTGACCCAATACGGCATGTCCGAGGAGTTCGGGCTTATGGGGCTGGAGTCTATCAGCAACCGATACCTGGATGGGCGTCCTGTGATGAACTGCGCAGAGTCCACCGCCGCAAAGGTGGATGAAGTGGTCATGGGCATCCTCAAGGAAGCCTACGCCAAGGCATTGGAGCTGATTCGTGCCAACATGGATATCCTGGACGAAGCCGCCCAGTTCTTGATCGAGAAGGAAACAATCACCGGAAAAGAATTTATGAAAATATTCAACGAGAAAAAAGGTATCTCTGATGAGACAGAAGATGCCCCTTCTGATGTGGAAGAAACCGGGGATACCGACGGATCCTTGGAGGCAGAGGAAGTTTTAGTGCAGGATGAGCAGCCTGCTGAACCTGAAAATAATTCTCAGGAAGTGTAAGATTCTGGACATCCCATGTATAGATTTGACAGAATTCGGTTATAATGATACAATAAAGTTTACAGTATACAGAAGGTGTCACGAGTTCTGTATAGATAGAATGGGGTGAAAGAATGACACAAATGGATATTCAGTGCATCCGAAAGTCAATTCAGGAGCGCATTGGCAGCAAAATCAAGATCAGCTCAAATAAAGGTAGACATAAGTTTGTAACTTCACAGGGAGTCATTACGGAGACATATCCGAATATTTTTCTGGTAGAGATTGAGGATGACAGCAGCAGCTCTAAGAGCAAGACGGTCAGCTTCAGTTATCAGGATGTCATCACAAAAGATGTCAGGATGATGTTGCTGGAAGGCTGACATTTACCGGATACAATTTTAATCTTGAAGGAATAGATTCCTTCCTGTCTGAATATATTTGTATATACAAGACAGGGAGGAATTTTTTATGGATTTTAACAAAAAGGATTTTTATGGAATAGTAGCAAAAGAACGAAAGCAGGTACAGATCACGATAGACCAGGACTGCAATGTGCCGGACACAAAACCGGATGTGGAGAAGATGATCCAGACCAAAGGACTGGTGATCATGCAGGAGACGGAGATGATGGTAGACCGTATCCGGATCAAGGGAGAATTCCATTTCTCAGGACTTTATGGAACGATTGATGCCAGGACCTATCTGGAGTCTTTGGACTTCGTTCTTCCATTTGAAGAGTTTATACATATGGACGGCGCTGTGCCGACAGATTATGTGAAGGTATCTTATGTCATTGACGATATTAATACGGTGCTGATCAATTCCAGGAAACTGAGCATAAGGATCCTTCTGACCCTGACCCTGCATGTCAATGAGGAGATCAAAGAAGAAGGAATCATCGATGTTCTGGGGGATGGTATATCCGCCCTGAAAAAAGAAGTGCAGGTAACAGATCTGATCGTCAACAAAAAGGATATTGCAAGAATGAAGGAGGAGTTGGTACTCCCCGCCAACAAGTCTAATATTTACGAGATCCTCTGGAGCCAGGTGGAGTTAGAGAATGTACAGGGGAAACTGAAAGACCACAGCATTGACATACAGGGGGATATGCATGTATTTATTTTGTATCTGGGGGAAGATGAGCAGCTGCCGGTTCAGTACGCCAGATGGGAGATCCCTCTGCACACAGAGCTGGAATGTTATGAGTGTGCTCCGGGGATGATTGGCAAGATTCATATCTCACTTGGCAATCACCAGCTGGAGATCCGCCCGGATGTGGATGGGGAGGAGAGAGTTATCTCTGTAGACGCCACATTGGAATGTGATATCAAGGTCTATGAGGATCAGGTGCTCTCCTATGTAGGAGACTGCTATACGATGAAAAAGACTCTGGTACCGGAATTCAGAGATTTCTCCTTTGAATCTCTTATAGGCAAAAACCAAGCAACAATGAAGATGGCAAAACGGTTTTCGATCGAACAGGAGCCGGGTAAGCTTCTTCAGGTATTGTCGGTGAAGGGAAGCTGCAATATTGACGATGTGGAGGTCAGGGAACAGGGACTCCAGGTTGAGGGAGTCCTGATGGCTGATGTGCTGTTCTTGTCCAGTGAAGACCAGAACCCTGTCATGAGCAGCTCCTACATGGAACCATTTTCTTTCTTTATTGAGGCAAAAGGACTGATGAAAGATGATGATTACCAGCTGGATGTGATGCTGGATCAGATCAGCGCAACCCCTACCGAGGGTGACGAGATTGAGATCAAAGCGAACGTGGTGTTTGATTTTATCTCTTTCCACAAAAAGGCTGAACAAATCATGGTAAATGTCGGCGAGCAGCCACTAGACTATGAAGAACTGCAGAAGATCCCAGGAATCGTGGGTTATATTGTGAAGGACGGCGATACACTCTGGTCTATTGCAAAACGGTATTTTACTACGGTGGATGATATCCGTGATCAGAATGAAGGGGTTGAGGAAGTCAAACCAGGGGATAAACTGTTGATTGTCAAAGAAATTGGCTGGAATTGATAAATAGGATTGCATTTTTATAGGAACAATACTATAATGTTCTGTATACAATACAATACTTCAATGGCAGAAGACAGTGAGGAGTACAGATGAAGAGGATAGTTCTGAAAGCTTATGGCAAGGTAAATTTAGGGCTGGATGTAGTAAGGCGGAGAGATGATGGGTATCATGAAGTTAGGATGATCATGCAGACGGTGGGTCTATTTGACCGGCTGGAGCTTAAAAAGACTTCTGGTGATTCCATTACACTTTCCGCCAATCTTAAGTTTCTTCCGGTTAACGAACAGAATCTTGTGTATCAGGCTATCGCGGCGATAAAAGAAAAGTATGCGCTGAAAGGCGGGGTGGAGGCCTATCTGGAGAAGAGGATCCCGATTGCTGCCGGTATGGCAGGCGGCAGTTCCAACTGCGCCGCGGCTCTCAGGGGGATGAATGAGCTGTTTGATCTTGGGATCGGAGAGAGCGGGCTCTGTGAGATCGGAGCCAGTCTGGGAGCGGATGTCCCTTACTGTGTCATAGGCGGAACCGCCTTGGCCGAAGGGATCGGGGAAAAGCTGACGAGGCTTCCTGCCATACCAGACTGTTGCATTCTGATCGCGAAACCTGGGATCAGCGTCTCTACAAAGGCTGTGTATGAGAACCTTGATGTACCCGGACTTGCGTCGCATCCAGACATTGACGGTATGGTCTCTGCCATAGAGAATCAGGATCTGTCCGGGATTACCGGCAGAATGGAAAACGTACTGGAGACAGTAACTGTCCCAAGACATCCTGTGATTGATGAGATTAAAAGTTTTCTGCTGGAGCAGGGGGCGGAGAATGCCCTTATGAGCGGAAGCGGACCGACGGTTTTCGGTATTTTTGCTTCGGAGGACAAGGCGCGCACAGCGCTTGCCAATCTCAAATCCTTTGACGATGTAAAGCAGGCCTATGTGGTGCCGCCGGTCAATAGAGAATCATAATTGGAGGGAACGAAAGATGAGCAGTGATAAATTAAAAGTAAATGTCAATGAATATCTGCCTCTCAGGGATGTAGTATTTAATACACTGAGGCAGGCGATCATTACCGGAGAGTTTGTGCCCGGGGAACGGCTGATGGAGATCGCCCTGGCGAATCGGCTGGGAGTGAGCCGTACACCAGTCAGAGAGGCGATACGGAAGCTGGAGCTTGAGGGTCTGGTTGTCATGATTCCGAGAAAGGGTGCGGAAGTGGCCAGGATCACGGAGAAGGATTTAAGAGATGTACTGGAGGTGAGAAGCTCACTGGAGGAACTGGCGGCAGGACTTGCGACGGAGCGGCTGGACGATGATTCCAGAGAGAAGATCAAGACCGCTCTTGACAATTTCCGGGAAGCCATCACCACAGGCGACAATCCGAGGATCGCAGACTGTGACGTGGAATTTCATGATGCCGTATTTGAAGCTACCAAGAACAAAAGGCTGATACAGATCATCAATAACCTAAGAGAACAGATCTACCGGTATCGGCTGGAATATGTTAAGGATACGGAATACCATGCGGTGCTCATGAAAGAGCACGAAGAACTGGTGGATGCTATGTTCAGTGGTGACAAAAAGGGTGCTCAGGAGATCATGAAGCGCCACATTGACAATCAGGAAGAGACTGTGATCAAAAAGATCCAGGAAGAAGAAAAGAGAGCTTAAAAGCTTTAAGAAGGACTCTGTGCATACGCATAGAGTTCTTTTTTTTGCCCATACTACTTTAAAAAGGTGGTGTGAAAATGGACCGATTTCATGATAGAGATCATAAGATGAAGGGCAGGATATCCAAAAATTTGGAACTGAATATTGCTTATCTAGAAGCAGTATTTTCTGACTGTAATGATATTGTAAAGAAAAAGTTTAACGTAGGGAAGAGAAAAAATACCGGCATGTATGTGATCTATACCGACGGGCTTGCAAAAGCTGATATGATTCAGGAAAATGTGCTGGAACCTCTTCTTAAGGAACCGTTGCAGCCCCTGAAGGAGTCTGTGACATCGTGGGTCATAGAGAGCGCAGACCGGAAAATGATCGCTACGATGGATGAGGCTGTCACTGCAGTTTTGTCAGGAGACACGGTATTGTTTTTTGACGGGATGGAACAGGCGATCTTTATATCCAGCAAGTTTTTTCCCACAAGAGGAGTGCAGGAGGCTGACAGGGAAGTAGCCATGATCGGCCCGAAGGACAGTTTTAATGAGAGCCTTCGGACCAACACGGCACTGATCCGCAGAAGAGTCAGGGATACCAGGATGAAGGTGGTACAGCTTCGGATCGGTACGAGAAGTAAAACGGATGTGGCCTTGATGTATATTGAGGATCTTGCCAGGGATGAAGTGGTCAAAGAGATAAGAAAGCAGCTCGATGAGCTGAACATTGACGGTATTTTTGACAGCGGAATGCTGGAGCAGCTCATGGAGCAGGATACGAAGACACCTTTTCCCCAGTACCAGCTGACGCAGAGGCCGGATAAGGCTGCCAGCGGCCTAATGGAAGGCAGGGTAGTCCTGGTGGTGGACAATTCACCGGAAGTGATTGTTCTGCCGGTAACGTTAAATATCTTTTTTCAGGCCAGTGATGACTATTATAATCGGTGGGAGGTGGCCACATTTGCGAGGATTCTTCGGTATTTGTCCTCCTTTATTGCCATTGGGCTGCCGGGATTTTATATTGCAATTGCAAATTATCATCCGGAGATCCTGCCTACACCGTTTATGCTGTCCATTGTATCGGCCAGGGAAGGCGTGCCTTTCCCTGTGGTCGTGGAGGTTCTGCTCCTTGAATTGGCCTTTGAGTTGTTAAGGGAGGCGGGGATACGGCTTCCGGGCCAGCTTGGCGGGACCATCGGAATCGTCGGCGGGCTGATCGTGGGACAGGCGGCAGTGGACGCCAATATAGTCAGCACTATTGTGGTGATCGTGGTTGCGTTTACGGCGATCGCATCGTTTTCCATACCGAATGAAAGCTTTGCGGGGGTCTTTCGTCTTTTAAGATTTTCTATCATGATCGCCTGTGCCATATGGGGGCTTTATGGCTTTTTCCTGGGCTTCCTCGCCATCGCGATTCATTTAATGAAGTTGACCAGCTATGGAATCCCATATTTGTTTCCGACAGTTTCCGCCACAGTGGAAGAGACGGACCCGTGGGAAGACTATCTTATTCGTAGGCCTATAAGGAGTATGATCTTCAGGCCATGGTTTACAAAAGACGGAGCAAAAAAGAGACAGGGAAGGAGGGAAGATCATGTGGACGGCAAATCTTGAAATCTCTAAAAAACAGGGCAGCAGGATCTTTCTTCTGGAAACGTTCTGCGGAGTGGGAATGTTCCTTCCTCAGGCCGCCGTTTTAACATCCGGCCAGATTGGTCTTTATACTGTGATCCTGGGTGCCTTGGCAGCTGCGTGCTACCCTTGGATAGTACAAAAGACAGAAGGATCCCTCACCATGGAACAGGTCCTGGAGAAACACAGGGTGATTTCTTTTATTTATTATGTAAGGTTTTTTGTAAACGCCGCATTTTTTTATGGTTATATGCTGATCTTAGCAAGGACTTTTCTTCTACCTTACATGAATATCTATTGGATCGGCCTGCCGGTAATCTTTTTGGCATTCCGAATGAATGGAGAAGGTTTAGACGACAGAGGCAGAGTCATGGAAGGATTGTTTTGGTTTATCCTTATCCCATTCATCTTTATTCTCCTTCTTAGTATGACCGAATTTTCAGTACAGCCGTTTTTGATCCGGCAGTTTGAGCCGAAAAACCTGGTGGTGGGAGGACTCTATGTACTGGCCTTGTTCCATCCTATGGAGCTGGTCTGGTTTTATCAGGGGCATATGAAAGAAAAGGGTATGAAGAAGCAGACACTTCTGGGAATGATTCTTTTGTCAGCAGGAGTTTTTGCAGCCACTGCGGGCAGTCTGGGACTTGCCATGATTAAAAGAGATTCTTTTCCTGTCATCTCAATGGCACAGAATGTGGCCATGCCGGGAGGCATCATGGCAAGACTGGACATTTTTCTGATCGCTTTCTGGATCGTAGGGGTATTCTGTGTGCTGAGCGGTTATCTGTTTTATGGGAACTGGAGCTTTGAAAAAGCGTTTCCAGGCAGAAAGAAATGGGGTAGATGGATCTCCTACGGAGGATTGTTTTTGATTTCAGGAATTTTGATCCCGGCCATCCGCTATTGGGAGAATTTTATTTCCATGTTTTTGTTTGGGAATCTGCTGCTGGGAATCTTTATTCCCTTAATCCTGTTTTGGATAGAACGGAGAGGAGGCGCCCATGAAGAAGATCATCCTTAGCCTTGTCCTGACCTTATGTATGTGTATGGGCCTTGCGGGGTGTAAGGAGGCTGGAGATATCGAGGACAGCAGCTATGTGCTGGCTATGGGGATTGAAAAGACGGAACATGGCTATCTGATTGATTATTCCTGTGCTGATTTTACGAAGGCCCAGGACAACCAGGGGACAAAAGTACCATCTAAGTCTATTGTCTACACAGGTAAATCCCTGAATGATGCCAATCAGAAGTTTGAACGCTCCCAGCCTAAGAAATTAAATTTTGGACATTTAAAAGTGATCGTATTTACCAACGGACAAATGGATGATACTATGATAGAGGAACTTTTAGACCATTCGGATATTGCCAAATCCGTTCTGGTTCTGAAAAGCAGGAAGACACTAAAAGAACTGTTTTCCATTGAAAAGAACCTGCCGATCTCCTTCGGGGAATACATGGCAAAAGGTATTGAAAGTTCTCCAAAAGTAAAAAAGCCCAAGGATCTGAGCCTTGGCAGGATTTACGGCAGAAGGTGACACAATTCAGCCTTGACTTGTCTGGTATGAAATGATAAGATGGAGACATTCACACACAATATAGTACAAGTAATTGATTTACAACACTAGATATTGTGTTTTTTATTCCATTGGAATGTTTAACGAACAAAATGCGCAAAGAAGGTATTTGGCTTTGTCAAACCGCCTATGGCGCATAAAGTGGATAAGCCTCTCAAAGGGTGAGAGGACCATTAAAGAAAGTGGGATTTCCCACTTCGTTTTGAAAATAATAGCAATGAGCCCCTGCCTGCGGTGTCTCCTGCGTCATGCAGGATATACCGCAGGCAGGACAATGCTTTGGGAACAGTCAGGGAGGAGCAGGTATGTTACGGGTAGTTAAAAAAGACGGAACAAAAGAAGAATTCAATATACAAAAAGTGGTCACTGCGGTGAATAAATCAGCCTACCGCGCACTTGTTAAGTTTACGGATGAGGAACTTGAGGAGATTTGTAGGTTTGTCAAGGTAAGGGTGGATGAACTTGGAAAATCAGAAGTACATATCACAGAGATGCACAATGTAGTGGAGGGAGCTCTTGAGAGAGTGAATCCAGATGTGGCCAAAAGCTACCGGGACTACCGCAACTATAAGCAGGATTTTGTGGAGATGTTAGATGACGTCTACAAAAAGAGCCAGTCCATCATGTACATCGGAGACAAAGAAAACAGCAACACGGACAGTGCCCTGGTATCCACCAAAAGGAGTCTGATCTTTAATGAACTGAATAAATCCTTGTACCAAAAGTTCTTTTTGACCACGGAAGAGATTCAGGCCTGCCGGGACGGCTATATCTATATTCATGATATGTCGGCCAGGAGAGATACGATGAACTGCTGTCTGTTTGACGTGGAGGCCGTGTTAAAAGGCGGTTTTGAGATGGGCAATCTATGGTACAATGAACCTAAGACACTGGATGTAGCGTTTGATGTCATCGGAGATATCGTTTTGAGCGCCGCAAGCCAGCAGTACGGTGGGTTTACCGTGCCGAATATTGAACTGATCCTGGAACCATACGCTGAAAAGTCCTATGAAAAAGGGATCCAAAAGTATGAATCACTGGGGCTTTCCCGGGAAAGGGCGGAAGAGGAGTCTTTAAAGGACGTGCAGAAAGAGTTCTGCCAGGGATTCCAGGGGCTGGAGTATAAGTTTAACAGTGTGTCTTCCAGCCGGGGAGACTATCCGTTCATCACAGTGTCCGCAGGAACCGGGACCGGACGTTTCGCAAAGATGGCATCTATCACCATGCTGGATGTCAGAAGAAAAGGCCAGGGCAAAAAGGGACATAAAAAACCGGTGCTGTTTCCGAAGATTGTGTTTCTTTATGACGAGAAGCTGCACGGACCGGGCGGAGAACTGGAGGATGTGTTCGAGGCGGGTATCCGCTGTTCCAGCAAGACCATGTATCCGGACTGGCTGAGTCTTACAGGCGAGGGTTATGTACCTGATATGTACAAAAGATATGGAAAGATTGTCAGTCCTATGGGATGCAGGGCATTTTTATCTCCTTGGTACGAAAAGGGAGGAGCGAAACCTTTGGACGAGACGGACGAGCCTGTCTTTGTGGGGAGGTTTAATATTGGAGCTGTGAGCCTGCATCTGCCGATGATCTATGCAAAGGCAAAGCAGGAGAGCAAGGACTTTTACCAGGTATTGGACTATTACCTGAATCTGATCCGTGAACTCCATATAAGGACTTACGATTATCTGGGAGAGATGAAGGCATCCACCAATCCTCTGGCGTACTGTGAAGGAGGATTTTTAGGGGGGCATCTGGGACTCCACGACAAGATCAAGCCGTTGCTTGAATCTGCCACGGCATCCTTTGGCATCACAGCCCTCAACGAATTGCAGCAGCTCCACAACAAAAAGTCTATTGCGGAGGACGGGGAGTTTGCCCTGGAGGTTCTTAATTATATCAATGATCAGGTAGCAGAATTTAAAGAAGCGGACGGACATCTGTATGCTATCTACGGTACACCGGCGGAGAACCTGTGCGGACTGCAGGTAAAACAGTTTAGGAAAAAATATGGAGTTATTGAGAATGTATCGGACAAGGAGTATGTGAGCAATTCCTTCCACTGCCATGTATCAGAAGAGCTGACACCTATCGAAAAACAGAATCTTGAAGGACGTTTCTGGGAGAAATGTAACGGCGGAAAGATCCAATACGTGAAGTATCCAGTCAGCTACAACAAAGATGCTATTAAAACACTGGTAAGGCGTGCCATGGACCTGGGGTACTACGAAGGAGTTAATCTTTCTCTGTCATACTGTGATGAATGTGGCCATGAAGAACTGGAGATGGAAGTATGCCCGGTCTGCGGAAGCAAGAACCTGACCAAGATCGATCGGATGAACGGCTACCTTTCTTATTCCAGAGTAAAGGGAGATACAAGACTGAATGATGCCAAGATGGCGGAGATCGCTGACAGGGTATCTATGTAGAAAGGATGGCTGCTATGGTTTATGTTGGAAGCATACTTTTGATCATAGGAATAGGGATCTTATTTCGGCCGGCTGCAAAGCAGTTTCTGAAGAGGCGCCAGTATTCTGTCACTGTAAAAGCGGTATGCTCCGGCCAGAAGCCATATGTAAATTATCTGAATTTAAAGATGAACAATCCTGTATTTACTTATACATATGAGGGAAAGGAATACAGTTCGGTGCTGTGGCTGTACAGAAATAGAGAAAAAGAAGAGTTTCAAGAGGGTCAGGAGACAGAAGTACTCCTGGATCCATCAAATCCTGAGGACATTTACATACCGCAGCCGCTCATTTCGCTGCTGGGGACAGAACGTCTCCTGCCATTCCTTGTGTTTGCGGCGGCGGGGCTGTGGATGATATTAGCATAGAGAGGGAAGACATGAGGTACCATAACATTACGAAGGACGATATGTTAAATGGAGACGGTCTGAGGGCCGTCCTGTGGGTGGCGGGCTGTACTCATCAGTGCAGAAACTGCCATAATCCAGTGACCTGGGACATCCAGGGAGGCGTGGAGTTTGACCAGGCGGCCAAAGAGGAGCTGTTTGAGGCACTTGACAAGGATTACATCAGCGGGCTCACCCTAAGCGGAGGAGATCCGCTGCACCCAGAGAACCGGGAGACGGTAGAAGAGCTGATCCTTGAATTCAAGGGAAAGTTCCCAGAGAAGACCATATGGATGTATACTGGATTCCAGTGGGAGGATGTCCAAATGCTAAATTCTGTGAAAAATGTGGACGTGCTGGTGGACGGACCGTTCGTGGAGGACTTAAAAGACACAGCTCTTCTTTGGAGGGGCAGTTCAAACCAGAATGTGATCGATGTAAAAAAATCCCTGGAGCAAGGTAAAAAAGTGCTGTACATAAGGTAAAACAAGGCTTGACGGCCGGCCTCTTCCATGCTACAATGTGTAAGCTAGACTTTAGCGTTGGAAGAGGTCTTTTTTTTATGCCTTATTTTAAAAACAATGGAGGTGGAAGTTGTGCGCACAAAAATCACATTAGAATGTACAGAATGTAAGCAGCGTAATTACGATATGATGAAGGATAAGAAAACACATCCGGAACGTATGGAAACAAAAAAATACTGCAAGTTCTGTAAAAAACACACATTACACAAAGAAACTAAGTAATGCACGTTTATTTAAGGAAGTGAGAACATGAAGAATACCAGCAAATCAAGCAAAACCAGCTGGTTCAAAGAATTGAAATCTGAATTCGGAAGAATCATCTGGCCTTCTAAAGAACGCATTGCCAAAGAAACCGGCGTTGTGGTCGTGTGTGCTATTATCATTGGTATTATTATTGCTGTTCTGGATTTGGGACTTCAATATGGAATAAAGATGTTAGTAGGGTAAAGGTAAGGAGAGCATATGACAGAAACAAATTGGTATGTAGTTCATACCTATTCCGGATACGAGAATAAAGTAAAAGCGAATATTGAGAAGACGATCGAGAACCGTAAGCTTCAAGATCAGATCTTAGAAGTCCGGGTGCCTCTTCAGGATGTAACGGAACTGAAGAATGGTGTAAAAAAACAGGTTTCCAAGAAGATGTTCCCAGGATACGTGCTGATCCACATGGTCATGAATGACGACACATGGTATGTTGTCAGGAATACCAGAGGTGTGACAGGCTTTGTAGGCCCTGGATCCAAACCGGTTCCATTGACCCCGGCTGAGATGCGGCCTTTGGGAATCAGTGTCGGCGGTACAAACGAAGAAACGCCTAAGAAGGAAAAAATTGATATTGATGTTGAAGTAGGGGATATCATTGTTGTTACTTCCGGTGCTTGGGAAGGTACGACAAGTGCAGTTACCACGGTGAATGAGCACAAACAGACAGTGACTATCGAGGTAGAAATGTTTGGACGTGCCACATCAGTAGAGATTGATTTCTTAGATATCAAAAAAGCAGAGTAAATAACAAGACCTCTGCACGTAACAAGGTGGGAGGGATATCTCCCGTAATTACCACAATCATCAGGAGGTTAACGATTATGGCAAAGAAAGTAGAAGGATATATTAAACTTCAGATTCCGGCAGGAAAGGCAACACCAGCACCGCCAGTAGGACCGGCACTTGGTCAGCACGGTGTAAATATCGTACAGTTCACAAAGGAATTTAATGCAAGGACAGCAGATCAGGGAGACCTGTTAATTCCTGTTGTGATCACAGTATACCAGGACAGAAGTTTCAGTTTTGTGACAAAGACTCCTCCGGCAGCGGTTTTATTAAAGAAAGCCTGCAAGATCCAGTCAGGATCCGGAGAGCCGAACAGAAAGAAAGTCGCAACAGTATCCAAAGCAGATTTACAGCAGATTGCTGAGACCAAGATGAAAGATTTAAATGCTGCATCTGTCGAAGCTGCAATGAGCATGATTGCAGGAACAGCAAGAAGCATGGGAATCGAAGTGGAAGAATAGGCATTGAACACTTAATGAGGGCAAGCCAGCGCAGGCCGAGTTTAGTGTGAAAGCCGTTACCGAGACTCAGTGAAGGCGAGTCGAAGACGAAGCCTGAACGCTTAGTCGAGTGTAACTTCCTAAATATAATATTTAGAAAGTGGGAGGGTTGCTCCCGATATGACCACAGGAGGTATTTTTAGAATGAAAAAAGGAAAAAGATATGCAGAAGCTGCCAAATTAGTAGACAGAACAAAGCTCTACGATGTACAGGAAGCAGTATCTGTAGTGAAACAGGCAGCAAATGCCAAATTTGATGAGACAATCGAAGCACATCTCCGTCTTGGTGTAGACGGACGTCAGGCTGACCAGCAGATCCGTGGAGCAGTTGTACTGCCTCATGGTACTGGTAAAAAAGTTCGTGTCCTTGTATTTGCAAAAGATGCAAAAGCAGAAGAAGCAAAGGCAGCAGGGGCAGAATTTGTCGGAGCAGAAGAACTGATCCCGAAGATCCAGAAAGAAAACTGGTTTGACTTTGATGTTGTTGTTGCAACACCGGATATGATGGGTATTGTAGGACGTTTAGGACGTGACCTTGGACCGAAAGGTTTAATGCCAAACCCGAAAGCCGGAACAGTAACTATGGATGTGACAAAAGCAATCGAAGATATCAAAGCTGGTAAGATCGAATACAGACTGGACAAGAACAACATTATTCATGTACCAGTAGGTAAAGCTTCTTTTACAGAAGAACAGTTAGCGGACAACTTCCAGACGTTAATAGATGCTATTATCAAAGCAAAACCGTCAGCAGCAAAAGGTCAGTATTTCAAGAATGTGACAATCACATCTACAATGGGACCTGGAGTTAAGATTGACACAGGCAAGTTTGCTTAAATAGAATAGTTAAAGTTATGACAAACCCCTCTAAATTGATAGAGGGGTTTTTGAATGTAATAAATTGTGTGCCATGCGTGCAAAAAGAGAGGAAGAAATGAAAGATTTAACAGTAGGGACTCCTTTTGAGGTCATCGGAAAATTTGCACTCCCAATGATCCTGAGTATGATATTCCAGCAGGTCTACAGTGTTGTGGACAGCATTGTGGCCGGCCGGTTTATCGGAGTAGGTGCACTGGGAGCTGTGGGTGCTTCCCAGCCGATCACGGTTATTTTTATTGCTGTGGCCGTGGGAACAGGCATGGGAGTCAACGTTGTGATATCTGGCTTTTTCGGAGCCAAAAAATATAAAAGAGTAAAAAGCTGTATTTCTACGGCAGTCATTACAATTGTGATCATGAGTGTTATTCTGACAGTGCTGGGGCTGGCAGGATGCAGATGGATGATGAGTGCCATGTCCACCCCATCTGATATATTTGAGGATTCGGCTCTGTATTTGAGGATTTATATCATGGGCATCTTGTTCCTGATGCTTTATAACGGTGCAAATGCCATTTTTACTGCGCTGGGTGATTCTATCACACCGCTGATCTTTCTGATCTTTTCTTCGGTGCTGAACATCATCCTGGATGTGTTGTTTGTCACCACGTTTTCTATGGGTGTCGCAGGGGTTGCCTGGGCGACCTTTATTGCCCAGGGAATCGCTTCCGTCCTGGCGGTGGTGACCGTATTCCGAAAGAATGCCAAGATCCAGGTGCCAAGCTACCAGAAGTTCAGCCCTCTGTTGCTGAGGAAAATGACATGGATCGCGGTACCGAGTATCATGCAGCAGTCCTTTGTATCCGTTGGACAGCTGTTCGTACAAGGGCGGATCAATAGTTTTGGTTCAGTGGTGGTAGCAGGTTATTCAGGGGGATTTAAAATACAGATCTTCATCCTGTCAGTGCTTGGAACCATCGGAAACGCGGTGTCCAGCTTTACGGCCCAGAATGCGGGAGCCGGAAAGTGGCAGCGGACGAAGGAGGGAACGGCAGCGGGCCTTAAGATCATTGTAGCTATGGCAGCGGTCTTCTCTGCGGCATGTCTGATCTTCAGCCGCCAGGCTATGGGGCTGTTTCTTGAAGGGAGCTCTGCGCAGGCTGTAAAGAGCATGGGAGCAGGTATCTCTTTTCTGAGGATCAATGCCCCGTTCTATGCATTGGTCAGTGTAAAGTTTGTGTTTGACGGCATGCTCCGGGGAATGAGTGAGATGAAAGGTTTTATGGCATCTACATTTGCCGATTTGATCGCCAGGGTCTCTCTGTCTTACATACTGTCTGTCCCGTTCGGGGCCACAGGGATCTGGGCAGCCTGGCCTATCGGCTGGGTCATAGGGACTAGTGTGTCTGTCTGGTTCGGAAGAAGGGCACAGAAAAAATATAGATAGATAAAAAAGACCGGGAAGTTCAGTTTCCCGGTCTTTTACTGTCTTTCCAGAGAAAGAATCTGCTTTTGGATATATTTTAGTGTTTCTGAAGCGGAATATACCTCTTCGCTCTCAATGACGTGTTTGAAAAAGTCTCTGATAGAAACAGCAAGACTATGTTCTTCTAACAAAAATGGTTTAGCGGTCCGAAACACAAGAGCGTTGGAACAAGTATCTGAAAAAAGCCTGAAATTACTGCTGAGGGTGATACAGTTTGGTTTCAGCAGCAGGGGAGTCTGATGACGAAGCTCCTGCTTGGAACAAAACTGTTTCAGGGCATAAATCGTATCCCCTGTTCTTAGAGGATTAAATAAATCTTTTGAAAGCCCGGGCAGATAACCGCTCTGAAGGAATTCCTCAAACCCCTCTTCTGTAAAGAAACAAAGGAATTTAGAGGAGGCCTGCATGATCTTTCTTATCCCTTGTGCGTATCTTAGCACAGCTTCCGTGGTGGATTCAAAATCGTAGATGTCTTTCCTAACCATTTCCTTCAAAGCTCTCTCAGAATAAAAAGGCAAAAGAAAGGGAACGGCTGACAGAACTGCTAAATCAGGCGTCTCACTGGAAGTATATTCTACCGGGTTCTTGGGGAGAAAAGAACAATCCTTGTCCCTGCATATGAGATTATCCGTACAAGATAACATTTGCTGAAAAATCGAAGTATACAGTGCCTGCCGATTGGCATCTGATGATATATCAGCAAGGGTGTAATCAGCGGACAGAGATACGGTATAGCTGCTGGTTAAAACGAAAAATGGCATTACATTCATATGGTTAATATGAGCAGGAACATCATCATAATAATACTTGGCACAGTATGAATCGGAATATGACAGCAGCGGATACATGGACCGGAGGCTCTCCACATTATACACTAGCTTATCAGCTTCAGAACCGGTCTGAAGACAGATGATCTGTGTAATCTCCATTTGAGGGCAGCTCAGGCTGACAGAGACAAGAACATCCATTAAAAACTGATAGTCGGGCTGGGCAACAATCCGGATAAAACCGTTTTCTTTGGATGTCTCCGATTCTAACACCGCCTTCACAATATGATTGACATCTGTTTTCCCATAATAGACAGAATTGGTGAGAGGACTATGTTGAAACTTGCAGATGGCATAATCACCGTTGAAACCGGAGATTGATGACAGAAACTTTTTCACTGCCTGATATTGAAGAAATTGATCCTCTCCAATCAAGGAAATCTTATAAGCATCCCATAAATCTTCTTTCTCAGAAGGAGACAGCCGAAGTGCGTTGATGAGAGAAACCAGATGTTCCTTCTTTCTGGGGAGACGTTCCCCTTTTTTTATTTTTGATATATAACTGACGTCAAAATTGCTGACTGAGGATAAGTAAAGCAGTGTCAATCTGGATTTCTTGATATAGTAAGAAAGTTTCTCGGAAAATAATGACATTGCCTTCCTCCTTTTCTTTAGATTTCTTTTGTGCAGTAATCATTATATATAGAAAAATAGATGTTTCCAATTCAATGGTAGAAAATACATGTTGATTTTTATAAAAAAATGTGTCAAAGAAGTTGGACATAAAACGTCCTTTTACTAAAATTATACAAGGTTTTTGGCTGAAAATAGCTGCCAAATAGTACCATTACGACCTGGTTTATCATGACATTGTAACGTTTATCCAGGCCAAATCAGGGACCAATACTAAATGTGATATAATGGAAAAGAGAGAATACAGGCTGTGGACTTATATTTCCCGGGGAAACCCGGCGCAACGAAAAGGAGGACTGGATATGATCTCAGTTGGTAATCAGGCAGAAGAACTGACCAGACAAGTGATGGAGGCTTTCTATCATCAGGATCCGGAAAAGATCATTAAAAAACTTCACTCAGATGTGACATGGATCGGCGCGGCGGACGGACAGTACATCAACGGACGGAAAAATGTTTCCGAGTACATCAGGAAGATTGATGTGCCCATATGTGAGATTCTTGAGAATGAATTTCAAACCGTAATCAATAGCGACAATCTGTATATCGTGACAGGGTGGATGAAGGTTGCCACCTCGCGGGAGAGCGACGAGATACTCAGCGCCGTGCAGCGTATCACTTTTATATGGAAGACAGAGGATAGGCAGTCTTGGCTGTTGCATTTTCATGTCTCGAATCCGATTGAGTTTCAGAAAATAGACGAATACTTTCCGCATTCAGCAGGAAAAGAAACATTCCAATATGTAAAAAGGCTGCTCAGACAAAAGCGGCGGCGTCTCATCGTCTGCGGGAAAAACGATCAGACTCATGTGATATGGAATAAAGAAATTGTATATATAGAGGCAGAAAATACGGACAGTGTGATCCATTGTCTGCACAGGGATATTTTGTCCAGGGAGTCGATCTCCAAGCTGGAGGAAAAGTTAGGTGAAGGGTTTATAAAGTTTCACAGGAGTTTTATTGTGAATTCCAGATATATCATAAGCATCAGAAGGTACCATCTTGTCATATATCAAGGGATTGAGCTTCCTATTCCGGAGAAAAAATATAGGGAGATCAAAGAAAAAGTCCTAAGGGCAGTTACCCAGAGACAGAATGGAAATCTTATCTGACATCAGTCATTCACTTATCCTGATCGGTTATTGACAGAAAATGATTGAAAAAATTCGAAGGCCCCGATATAGTAAAACACAAGCATTGTAAAAAACTGCAGGGTCTTCGTAAAAATACATGACATCAGGAGTTTAAACAGGCACAAATACATAAATTCATTTTTAGAAGATCCTTCAATGATTGAGGGATCTTTTTGTTTATTTGAAGCTGATGGCGCAATCTTGCAGGCGGAGGTGACGGCGTGGCAGAGGAAGCAAAGCTTCAGGCAGCACTTCAAACGAGGGTACAGATCGCCGGGGAACCTTTCCGGGCGTCCATTGTCTATGGGGAAGATGGGCTTTGTCTTGGAGCTGGCTGGGAGAATAAAAAGTATCACAAGCTGAGTCTTTCGGATATGGTAAAAAGCCTGTCTGTGAGTCTGCCGGAATTTCTTAACTGGGAGCTGGAACTTGGGCGGGCTGGTGTGATGTATAAAGCCGGGCCTAAGCAGATCTTCATGGAGATCAGTACCACAGAGAATCAAAGGCTTGTGTTTGCCGCAAAAATGAAGGAAGAAATTTATAGTCTTAGATTATATCCCGAAATTTCCTGTAAGCTTCATGATCTGCCAGTGATGGGCAAATATTTAGGAGAGCAGGACACTATCAAGGTCCATTATATGCAGGCTTCCTATCAAAAACAGGGAGGGCTGCAGGGACAGTGCCTCATAGAAGCCAGATTTTCGGGAATTGCATATAAGTTTGGAGACGAGGAGGTAAAACCTCCCGAACAGGCCATTGAGGAACCAAAGCCGCCGGTTCCTTCCAAAGAAGAAAAAAGCAGTATCCACTGGATGGAACTAAACAAAAAAATCGGTCCCTGTTTTGTAAAACGAGTGGGAGGGGTATTTAAAGATGGAGCCATTCAAGTTTGTCTGGACGCAGGGATCACCCTCTCTGTTCTGACACTTACCTTCATGGAACTCTCTCTTGCCATCAAGCCGGGTCCGAAATTTGAGTTCCGATTTGGGTTAAAGGGAATGGCAGTGACCGTTAAAAAATCTCCGCTGATGATCTCCGGTGGATTGTATGTGGCAAAGCCGGGGCGGCTCTATAACGGAGAACTTACGGTAGCATTTGAGAAGTTTTCTTTTCTAGCTCTGGGTTCCTACGGGTTGACGGAAAAAACGGACAAGCCCTCCTTTTTTGTCTATCTGATGCTTGACTATGCGTTTGGGGGACCGCCGTGTTTTTATATCACGGGTCTCTGTGCAGGATTCGGACTGAACCGCAGGATCAGGATACCGGAGCTTTCCGGGGTGAGGGAGTTTCCTTTTGTGGCGGCTGCAAGAGGAACCAGCAAGACCTTAAAGCCGGGGACAGGAGCGGCGGATGCGCTTACGACCCTGAGTGACCATATAGAACCGTGTGAAGGTATGAATTTTCTCACAGCAGGAATTAAGTTTACTTCCTTTGGCATGGTGGAATCCGTGGTTATCGTCAACGTTGAATTCGGAACAAAATTTGAGATTTCCCTGCTGGGCACATCCGAGATTTCACTGCCGCCCAAAAGCGCGGATCCGGTCGTCTATGGGTGCCTGAATCTACGGGCAGTGTTCTCGCCGGACGATGGGATTCTGTTGATTGAGGGGGCTATGTCAAATGATTCCTATCTGTTTTCAAAGGACGCCAGGCTCACAGGGGGATTTGCCTTTTACTCCTGGTTCAAGGGAATGTATGCAGGAGATTTTGTACTGTCTGTAGGAGGGTATCATCCTTCTTTCAACAGAGGACATTATCCCGCCGTGGACAGGGTGGGATTAAACTGGAAGATCAGCGAGCACCTGGAACTCATCGGGGAAGCTTACTTTGCCCTGACGCCAAACTGCCTGATGGCAGGGGGAAAGCTGGAACTCAACTATCACATAGGGAAATTGAAAGCGTGGTGCCACGCCTTCGCTGACTTTTTAATCCAGTGGAAACCGTTTCACTATGATATTTCTATTGGGGTGAGCGTGGGAGCTTCTTACCGTTTGGATCTTTGGTTTATCCACAAGACTTTTAAGATTGAACTGGGAGCCGATCTGCATTTATGGGGGCCGGAATTTTCAGGGACAGCACATATTAAATGGTTTATTATTTCCTTTACGATTCACTTTAACCAGGGCAGCCAGAATGAGCCGCCCAAGCTTGACTGGAAAACGTTCCGTCAGGAGTTCCTTCCGGATTTCGACGGCGGCATTACAGGGGACCTCTCAGCTTCTGATGTAAATGAAAAGAACGGAAAAGCCGTGAAGCTTGCCAGGCTGAATGCTGCGGCTGGTTATCTCGGTAAAAAACAAATAGGAGGGAGGGCCTGTCACTATATCAGTGCCAGGCAGTTTCAGTTAGAGATTGAGACGGCTGTTCCCGTAAATAAGGTACAGATGAATGGAGGTGTAAAGGAACATAAGGATCTGGGGCTGGGAGTTTACCCGATGGGGCTTTCAAGTCTTGATGCACTGCTGGAGATTCATTTTTACCGATACCAGTCTGACGGAAGCAAAAAAGAATGTGAGATAAAGGAAACACCTCTCTATAAAAATGTTCCAAGGGCATTATGGAATCCTGAAAAACCTGACATGAACCAAGATATGATAAGAGATGCATGTATGGGAATATCCGTCTGCGGGGGAGATAAGACAGGACATTGTATACCACCGGATTTGGGAGGAAAACAAAGGTGGTACCGTTTGTCTCAGCTTTTGGAAAATGAAAGGTATGAGTGCCCTGTCCACTATGTATGGGAACCTGTAAATTCTATCGGAGAAAAAGACTTTGAAGGTGATGATATGGCGGAAACGATGGTCAGAAATCATAAGAGGAAAACCTGGCTTTTGGAATTGAGTGAATATGGGGTGAGGACAGAAGGCCAGATACAGACGGAGCATTTTGCAGAACACTTACAAGAGCTTCTTTTGGCGCCTGTGGAGAAAAGAAAAACAGGCTGCAGGGAACACAAGAAAGAAGGAGGCCGGCTATGGACGTGAACATGAGATTTGCAGACAATGACCTGCCCGAGCTTACCAGTGGATTTTATGAACTGGATATAGAATTAAATACAAAAATCATGGAAAACGGCAGTGAGAAGAAAAGCAGAGAGACGTTATATCTGACTGCCACGGGCAAACGATTTTGTATGGACCCAGGGGAGGTGTATTCTGTCCATCCGGCTGCGGGAAGTGAAGGAGAATTCTTAAACTGCCTTCCC
The DNA here is from genome assembly GCF_005280655.1 of Anaerostipes rhamnosivorans. Classification (NCBI taxonomy): domain Bacteria; kingdom Bacillati; phylum Bacillota; class Clostridia; order Lachnospirales; family Lachnospiraceae; genus Anaerostipes; species Anaerostipes rhamnosivorans. The sequence goes on along the minus strand of NZ_CP040058.1, from coordinate 3,506,938 downwards.
CACATTGTCTTTAACCGGGGAACACTGCCGTGGGAATATGCATGCAATGATGGAAGTCCGGGGCTGGCGCTTTTTCTCTGTACAGAGAATGAGGGTGTGTCAAAACGGACGATGAAAGTATCAGAAATATGCAGTTCAAAAGATTCTGAAACGTTTGTTTCCGGGGAACTTGGTCTACAGCCCAGTGACTCGGAATCCGGGGATGAAACCTGTGAGGTTGTGGATATCCCACGGGATTTACACCTTAAGCTGTGCACAGATTCAGAAGAGAGAAAACTCCTTACCCATGTAAGGCAGGTAAAGTTAGACGATAAGGTCACAGATCCTCTGGTCAAAGACGGAACGTTTTCCTGTCTTGTATCCAACCGGTACCCGAAAGAGCCAGAGGAAAAAGCGGAAAAGATAACTCATACGGCATATGTGGTCTCCCTCAGAGAATACGAAGGCCTCGCAATCCCGGAACATGCAAAGTTTGTCCGTTTGATTTGTCTGTATACCTGGGAGTTTTCAGTGACAAAAAAGCCATATGATTTCAGAGCAGCCATCAAAAAGCTGGTGCCAGGTGTCTTGAAAAAAGAGGTGAATGCAAAAGGAAAGCCGGAAGAACTTGCGGACATCTTAAGACGGGGTTATTGTCCTTTGAATCACGATCTGAGAGACGGCAGCAAAACGGTCTCCTGGTACCGCGGGCCGTGGATCCCCTACGGAGAACTGCAGATGAAGCCAAGATACCGGATCTTTTCGGATGAGTTTTACTTTTATGATCCGGACTGCGGAATGATGGATGTAAGTTATGCCTGCGCCTGGCAGTTAGGACGAATGGTTTCTATGAATCATTTGTCTGTGTGCCGGGATCTGGTCTCGTGGAGGCTTAACAACTGTACTGAGGCGGCCAGGAATTTACAGCAGGAGCAGCTTCTTGAGCGGATTCCGGCCGAGGGGAAGGATGTAAGGGAACAGCTTGAAAATGCATGTATCCAGGCAGCGATGGAGCTTAAGCCGGAGGAAGGGGATGAGAATGATGGAAAGGTGGATCCGGGAAAACAATGACCGTTCAGATTACTTTGAAGCACTGACTACAGGAACATTTCCGGAAACCGTGCTGGAACTGCTGAAAGAAGCCAGTTTATTTTATCATGTACCTGCAGCTTATCTGTTCCCGGTTCCGGATATGCAGAAACCGGACAGTCTGAATTTTTTTCAGGTGGACCACAACTGGGTGCTGGCCCTGCTGGACGGCATCTGCAGTGTGGGAAGGAATGCCTCCATTGACTATTCCCACGACACAGAAATGATCGTGGAAATCTACCGCCGGGCTTTAAAAGAAAATGGACAGGTGCGCCTTGGCCTCCAGGGAAAAGAGGTTTCAGATACCGGCGGGGAAATACCGGAAGTGATCAGCGGATTTTTGCTGAACTCTGTGCTGGTGGAGAATTTCAGAGGACTTGAATTCCGGGCATATGACGAGAGAGAGGGAGGCAGTCCTCTGGAAGCACTTCGCATTGAAACCCTGGGCCGACACCTTCTTTTGGGAATTTTTAAAGGGGAGATTAAACGGCTTGAAATTGCTCAGCCGCCAGAGGGGCTTCACTTTGGCTTTTTGACGGAGGGAGGTGTCCTCAAAAAATCAGTCCGGGATATGAATGAGGGCAGGCTTATAAAAAAACAGGCAGACCTTGTCTGGAAATCAAAAGAAGACAGAGTGATTGATGTAAAAGCCTCAGCCGCGAATTTAAAGAAGACGGCGGAACTTCCACAGATGACATCGGCAGAATTTGCACTGGAGATGATTCAGAACGCACAGACCGGAGTCTTCCGGATGGGAGAATCAAAAGCGGTGGAAGGGGGCCTGTAAGTGAGAATTTCAGATGATCTTAGCGAGATCCGGCTGTTTCCGATCCATGTGGAAGCTGCTCTATTTGGCACAAAAAAAGCTGTTCCCATGGCAAATATCAATGAAAACTATAACACTCTGAGGTCCATGCCTGCGGGAAACGGCCTGGAGAGCCAGCCCTTTACCGGCATGAAAAGCCAGGAAGTTCCGGGGGTCCATCTGCATTTTATTCTTCCTGAGGAGTTTACCCATGGAAGCCAGCGGGAAGAAGGGGGGGAGATAGTTTATCCGGACTTTCCGAACCGGTGGACGGTGACCAGGATCTCTGTATTGGAAAGAGAAGGGAGCGAACCGGTTCTTACAAGAAGAAACTGGATCTTAGAGAGCGACTTTCTTTCCATGTCTCCGATGAATGGATCCCAATATTCCGCTGTCGCTTATGATGACCCAAAGATTCCATACCGCTTTTTAGGAAGAGTGAGAGAGTACGACGGGGTGATCTCATCCCCGGGAGAACATTTTCCACATTTGTCGGCAGTCAGTACAGGGAAACCTTATTTCACAGGATATTATCCAGAGTGTAAGAATGTCCTTGGCTGTTATGACGATCTCTCGGACATTGAAATCAGAGAAGGCACAAAGGATTTTGCCAGACTCACCTACATAGTCTCCGGATGGTTGGAAAATGAGAATCCCGCAGACCATACGGTGTGCCATGGGATCGTCACGCAAATCAGATGGACGGGGATTCATGGCCAATATGAAACAGGAATACCGAGCGGTACCAATATGCCAAATGCAGCGGTGGGAAATTCTCTGGAGGAAGCGGCGGCAGCGCTCTGTGGTTATTATCTGAAACAGCCGGAGATGGAAAAGGTACTGGAGCATTTGTTTTTTGGCACTCTGTCTGAATGGGAAAAGCTGGACGGTGCTCTGGAGGGAGAAAAGAAGATCAAACAGTTCCAGTTCCGGCCGGTGTCCTCTCCAAAAGGAGTAAAGATCCAGGCAAAAGAGGATGCATTTTTACGGGAGCGGCAGGTGCTGATGGAGGAGATCTCAGAGTGTAGACAACGTCAGCAGGAATATGAGGAGCAAAGAAAGGAAAAGTGCAGGGAAGTCTATCTGCTTTGGCGCAAATATGCCATGAGCCGTGATTTTCTTGAGAGTGCAAAAAAAGGGATCTTTGTCAGAATCGAAAAAATCGAAGTTTTAAAGATAGAAAGACAGAAAGAAGCCGGCCGGGAACAAGAGATGACGAGAAGACTTGAGAGTCTGTTAAAGAAGGACGAATCTCTGCTTGAGACAGCCGGAGAAAGGTATTGGCAGCCGAAAGATCTGACATTTCTCCTGGAGGGAGCCGATCAGAGCAGCATTTACAAGCGCCTGGAAAACTATAAAGTAGATGGAAAGATTCCGGAACGGACCAGAAAACAGATCATCCGACAGGCGCAGATGAAGATTCCAGGGGTTACGGAGGAAGAAGAGATTCGGATTTCAGGAAAAGAGCTTCTGACCGGGACCACACAGTTTAAAGAACAGGTCTTGGAAGAACTTGTGGAGGAAGGTATGCTGATTGCTGAAGGGTGTAGATTCTATACGGCTCATTCTCTGCTTTGCCATTATGGAAAGAAAGAAGACGCAAGAATATTATCCCATGTGGTTGTGGAGATGGAGAAATGCCTTTCCTGCGAAGAAAATTTAAAAGGCGGCAGGATGCCGAGTCCTATAGGAAATTATGTCTGGGAGCCTTCCTGGAATCCGCTGATTCTTGAGTGGAGTATGAAATATTATCCTGACCCGGACATAAAGACGGGAAATACTTCTATGAAAAACTGGAGCCTTCGGGAACTGGACTATGATTATACAGGTCCGGAGATAGGACATGATTTTTTTGAAGTTGTGATGGGAAGAAGTATTTTATCGCCTTATGGGCCTGATTACTTATCCAAAATGTTTGGGCGGTTTCTGTCTGATGAAAAGTATGAGGATATCGCCGGAAAACTTGCCGGAATGAACATTTTGTCCCAGACCCTGGAGGGTTTTCATGACAAGCTGATTACAAGGCGGGACAGCACGGTCGTGGCTCCGTGGATGAATAAAAACCTGGACCCGGAACTCACTGCCATTGCAGCCTGTGTATCGGCGGGACTGGATCTCTATGAGGATATAAACCAGGAAACCATAAATCAGAGAGAACCGGAAGAGGCGTTTTATCCCATCCGGGCAGGATTGGCACAGATCGACCGGGTCCGTGTGGTCGACAGCTTTGGAAGAGTGCTGAAATATGACTTAGGGGACGTGATTGTCCCGGAAAGTCTCCGCATGAAAAAGGAATTGCTTACTTCCAGATTTTTATTGAGACCGAGAATTATAGCACCTATGAGAGTCCAAAGCCGGTGGAATATGGAGGAGTCAGGGATTGAGGACGAGGTGTCTCCGGTTTATGGATGGATATGGGCCAACCTTCTGGAGTCCTGTCTTCATATCTATCATCCCGATGGAACCATGGCCTGCAGCATACAAAATACTGCCAGTATGGACGAAAGCGGCAGATATAAAGTCTCCCTGAGAAATCCTCCCGGTGAGACAAAGAAGGAAGAGGTGCTCCTTCGTCAGATGGGGACAGGCTTGAGGGGTTTTACAAAAGGACTTCTGGATGCCTGCAAAAAGAACCCGGAAACTTTATATGAATTTTTGAAATCTCTGGATGAGAGCATGTGGACCAGCAGGTCAGGAGGGAGCACTGCACAGGAGGAGGTTTTGGCATATCTGGGCAGGCCTCTGGCCCTGGCGGGGATTCAGATAAAATTGGATATGAAAGGGGATGGTCCAAAACCCATGTATTACACGGGCGGCGAAAAAAAGGAATCCCTGTTTCAGCAGCTGGAAGTACCGCTGCGCATCGGAGACAAAGTGTCTCAGACAGACGGAACCGTCGGTTTTTATGTGCATGGAGACGGAGATGGTTACCGGGTATTCCACAGATGTCAGAGGAGATTAAAGAGAGATGCAGACGTGCCGTATATAGATGATAAGACAACTCTGTCTATGAAAACGGCAAAAGAAACGCCGCCAGTTAGTATTACTGTTTTATTTCATCCGGCGGGGAAAATTAGTTTGACTACGGGGCTGCTTCCTGTAAAAGAAATGAAGCTTTTAGATACATGGACAGAAAAAGCCATGAAAAATATGTTTCTTACGTTATATTATGGACCGTTTTTAACCCCAGAAAGCCAGCTTCAAATGTTTCTACCGAAAGCCATGGAAAAGGAATGGAGTTTTCTATCCTTCGAGAGACCTGGAGAAAAAAAGGCGGAAAGGGATATTAAGCCTCCGTGGATGGAGACAGATCAGGAAGAGGAATGGAAACAGATCATGGAAGGCTGGCTTTTACTTGGAGCCGGCACAACAAGAAAGGAGTGACAGAGATTGGACGGGAACTTTACATTTGAAAATGTGGGAGATAAAAAGCTGACGGTTTCTGACAGCCAGGCTTCTGCTGTAAAAAATCAGTTGGAGATGAAGGTAACCTATGATATGGATGAGAAGCCTGACATTGAGGAAATTGAGCTTATATTTCCTGCCGGATCAGAAGAAACAGATTTTGCAGAGCGGCAGAATCTGGATGAAATAGAGTTTAAGGTAGATGACTGGTCAGTAGTGAAACTCTCAAAGGAAAAGTATTTGGATTTAAAAAAGAGAAGAAAAGAAAAATCGGCGGATATAGAACCTCACAGATGGTATATGTACATCGACGAGACGGACAGTGAGAGTTTTTATCACTGTAGGCTGCTGCCATCGATGGTCTGGGAAATGAAAGATCACATTATTGTGGATCTTGATATGGAAAATGTGGTCACAACCGCCAAGGAGGGTGCGTGTACCGTTCAGTTTCTTGTGACAGATTACGATGGGGATGCCAGGAAAGGTGCCCTGGAGATTGTGAAGGAACAGAACCATTCTGTACGAATCCTGGATTTTTATCCGGAATCGGGGTCCGCATGGGAAGGAGAACAGGTGAGACTCAACTGGTTTGCCGAGAATGCGGAAAAGCTGGTGTTATACTCTGACGGAAAAGAAAAGGAACTCAATAAGTCTCAGACCAGTGAAATGGTCATGGTTACAAAGTCTGCAAAATATGTGCTGAAAGCGTTTAACGGGGACCAGCAGGACAGCAGGGAAACAACGATTCAGGTAACCCCGCTGTTTCTTGGGAAGTTCGCAGTCAACTATAAAGATGAAAAGCTTATCTGGGATGTCCACTGCGGAAAAAATATAAAAATAAACAACGTCCCAACTCAATTTGCCAGCGGGTCAGCGGAACTTAAAAATTATACAGAGGGAAAGGCTATTGTTCTGACTGCAGAGGGAAAAAACACTTCGGTGGAAAGTGCGCTGTACTACGGTACCAAAGAGCAAAGCACCGATGTGGTGCATTTTCAGAAAACCATTACATTTTATAAAAACTTTCAGATCCTGGATGTATCCTGGGAACTCTATGAGCTGCAGACAGAAAATGTGGCCAAGTCTGTCCGGATTGTCTATCAGGACCGGGAACGCAATGAGCTTTATGATATTAAAGGAGGTGAAAACCTGGGAACGACGGGGAGCTGGCAGCAGATCCTGACGGGAACAGAGCCGTCAAGAGCAGGAGAAAATATTCTGGTGACCATGTATGTGGAGCCGTTTCGGGACGAAACAGCCAAAGATTATACGATCACCATTTGATGAAAGGGGGATGCCATGGAGATTCAGTCATTTAAAATCAATGGAACGGAGGCCGGGGGTACCTATGAGGCGGCAGCGGGAGAACTTTTAAAGCTTCAATGGGATTGTCCGAACTGTGACTTTTGCCTGATCTATCCTTACAACTGGAAGGTCGGTGGAAAGGGTGAATTGGAAGTATATATTTATGAAACTATGACGCTGATTCTTAGGGCGGTAAAAGACAGAGACAGTGTACAGAAGGAGATTGTAGCAAACGTCAGTGGAGGAGAGGAGTTAAATGGAGTTTTGGTTTCCCCATCTGGAATTGTGTCGCCGGGAACAACAAGTGAATTTACATTTGATCTGACAAAAACCGGGTTTGGATATATGGATCACGGCATTGGAAGGATTGAGGGCAGTAAGTACTGTAAAGTGCTGCGTAATCAATATGGTGTTTACCGATATCATATTTTAACCGGAAGTCAGGAAATACAAGAAAAAGAAAAGTCAGTGAAAGCCGGAACAAGAGATGTACTGGAGCTTCAGAGACTTAAGTATGTGATGATGCAAAACGGGAACGAGTCTCAGTATGAACTTTCCTGGAGAGTTGTAAATAATGACGGTAACGATGTAATCATTGAGGCATCGGATCATCAGGGAGCTTTTGATAAAAGTGCCACCGGACATGCCTCTTTTACAAGGACAGGGGAAGAGATTGTAAGACTTTCTATCCGGTGCAACGCAGGAGACAAAGGGCAGATTGATTTTGCAGACATTTATCCGTTTGAAGTCAAGTGAGGAGGCATGTTATGCAGGGAACACAGACAGAGCTTTTTAACAGTAAAGAAAAAGAAATCATTGAAAGCATGTTCGGAGGAGAACAGAAATTTAAGAAGGAATTTCCTGCCTTATATCAGGATATGGAGGCGGCTCAAAAACTGGCTGCAAAAACAAAAATTCTAAAAAGTGCATCCAGACAGGAAGCCAATCCAGGAGGCTGGGAGGAGTATGAAAAATTAAAACTCTATTATCAGCCTAAAACAAAAACATTAAGGGTGAAGGGAAGAATCCATAGATCAGGGCATCCCCAGTATATGATTGCAGAATTGGACATACGAAACGGACAGGGGAAGTCGTGGAAGTTCTCTTATACGGTGGAGCAGTGCAGCTTTCTGATTATTGATGAAGAAATTCGGATAGAACAAAGTGAGATCAAAGGTATCAGAGCAGACGTCAATTATATGATGAGAATACCCCAGTGGCGGGAGCATTTGATAAAAATAGGATCACTTCGCCAGAATGCAGTGGAAACTGTGGGTATCGACATCATAGGGAAAGGAAAAATCCTCCATCCAGTCAGTAAAAATGGGAGACCTAAGATTAATATTGTTTATTTTAGATGGGATGCGAGCGGCAGTGCTGATTATTTTTATGAGGAACCTGACAGGATAAACGGAAATTTCTGTGTGTATCTGCCGATTGCCATGCAGTTTGAGCTGGAGTCTGGCATGGTGGTCGCATCGAATCCTAATGTGAAGGGTGAGGTTTATATCTACAGTGCAGCTCACTCCATCGTCAGGTTTAATAATTTTGAACAGATTAAGCTGCTACCGGCATCCCAGTGGGATGACAGAACCATGAATCAAAGAGTAGGGAGGAATAAGCCGTTACAATATCCAACGGTAAATGAGCAGACCTCCAGCGGTTATGTCCTGATCTTTCCTCAGCATTGGAAAAATGCAATTGAAGAGGGCGGAGTAGAGGGGAACGATGATTTTTATCTGTCTCTGGACGTCGAATTTACCTGTACGGACGGCAACACCTATTCTTTGGAAATAGACAGCCAGCTGAATCCTAAAAAATATGAGGGTGGAAATGTTGTGGAGATTCCCTGCATGCATCTGCTGTGGGGGTGTCTTGAGAAGACGGCCCGGATACAGACCAGGAATAAAGGAAAGATTCCAGTATGTGATGTAAAAAGCGGGGACTATATTGCCTCAGCAGACGGCACATACGAAAAGGTGGTTAATATTTATACGGGAAACGAAGATATTCTTAAGTTTATCAAGGCAGGAGAAAAGACTATCAAGATGACAATGGATCATCCGGTGATGACGAAAGACGGATGGAAACAGGCAAGACAGGTTTCAGAGTCAGACCAGATTTTCGTGGAGGGAAAGTACTGTAAGGTGGATGAAATTTATGATGAGCCTTATTATGACCGGGTATATTCTTTGGAACTTGAGAAGGGAGAAGGGTTCCTGGCCAACGGTTTTTATGTAGGCGATTTTGCCATGCAGAACAGTATGACAAAGCCGGAACCGGCACTGTCTCAGGATATTCTGGACGAATTAGAGAAGTTTAAAAATTTATCATAAGGAAAGGAGAAACATTATGGCAGATACGAAAGATCCAAAAACGGAGGTTGTTCCGAATCCAGATGGGGCGGTTTCCACAGAACTGACAGGTACAAGTGCTGCGATTCCGGTGAGGATCAATGCAGGAGTGAAATTTACATTGTTAAAGAATCATTTTGTGGCAGCTCTTGAAAAAGACGGAGACGTGATGATGCTGCTTTTAGCGCCGACAGATTCAGCAGGTCAGGAAGGAATGACCGTGAAAGAGATGGTGGATGAGGTAAAGAAATTAATGGGTGCTAAAGACGGGGATCCAGAGGTGGCCAAAATGGAAAGTGAACTTAAAGGAACCGTTGAAGGCATGAGTGATCCGGAAAAAGCAAAGAGTGGTTTTGATCCTATGAGTATCAGGATCTATGTGCAGCAGGCGTTTCTTTATTACCGCACTGGAGGGAAAAATGAAGATGGAACCGTGAAAAAAGAACTGGAATATGCGTTTAGCTTGAAAGCCGACACCTCTCAGCTTTTGGGCAAAATGGATTTGTTTACTCTGGATGAGATTTACTTCTCTGTGTGGAAGACAAACCGGAAGAAAGTGACAGACACAATGAATATGTTTATGATTGAGGACTATTTAAAAGAGACAGCACAGGCCTGAATCCGCTGAATGTCAGGGAACATTTGCGCACTTGAAAACGACAGGACCGCTATATAGCTTTCATATATTTTATAAAATTATGACAAAGTGGTGGAATTATATTTGTATAAGTAATATAATATAACCATAATATTATCAATTTATAATCAAAAGGAGAACGTTATGGCGGTAAAAGAAAAAGGTTGTTTTTATTGTGATTCAGACCATGAGGGAAGAAAGGATCTGATGATCGAAGTGGGGCAGATGAAGGAAGGTATTTTATATCTGTTCAAGGACCAGGCGCATTTAGGACGCTGTGTGGTAGCAGTGCCGGAACATAAAAGTGAACTGTTTGACCTTGAGCCGAAGCAGAGACATAATTACATAGATGACGTGGCAGCTGCGGCGAAGGCCATTAAAAAACTCTGGGGATGCACAAAGATCAATTACGGTGCTTATGGGGACAAGCTGCCCCACCTGCATTTCCATCTGGTTCCAAAATATGAAGGGGGATTTGAGTTCGGCGGTTCCTTTGCTATCGGAAATGATGAACCCAAATTCCTCACAGAAGAACAGTATGGGGAAATGATCGACCAGCTGAAAAAAGAACTAAATATAAAATAATCAAAACTCAGGAGCTGACTTTTTTCTATTTTGTAAAAGCCCTCACAGATACTGAAATAAAAGTTTCTGTGAGGGTTTTCTGTTCTTTGTAAAGCCTTGTGGAGAAAATTAATATCCCTTATAATGAACTCAAGAAAGGCAGAGAAATGGAGGAGCTCATGGAGCGTTTTTATACCACGGGGGAGTTTGCAAAGAAAGCCAAAGTAACGATCCGGACGATCCGGTATTATGACAAAAAGGGAATCTTAAAGCCCAGCTCCAGAAATGAAAAAGGTTACCGGATGTATACGGATCAGGATTTTCTGAGGCTTCAGAAAGTCTTGTCGCTTAAGTACCTTGGATTTTCACTGGAAGAGATTAAAAACATGACCATCAATGACGATACTTTGAACATTACCAATTCCCTTCGGATGCAGGCGGATCTGCTCCACAAAAAAGCAGAGCATCTGAGATCTGTGGAGGAAGCGCTTCTGAAAACAACAAAGGTCATTGAGGAGACAAATCAGGTGGACTGGAACGAGATTCTTAATCTGATCCATATGACAAGTATGGAGAGGGTTCTGGTGGAGCAGTATCAGAATTCTACCAACCTGGATATCCGCATCAGTTTGCATGACCGGTACTCCGTAAATTCCCAGGGGTGGTTTCCGTGGCTTTTTTCTCTGATTGATTTTCAAAATGTTAAATCAGTGCTTGAAATAGGATGCGGAAACGGACAGATATGGAAAAATAAACAGATACAAGAGCTCTCTCATGTAAAGGTTGTTTTATCGGATATTTCAGAGGGGATGCTTCTGGACGCAAAAAAACAGCTGGATGGCGTGACAGGACCAGAGCTTTTATTTCAAAGTTTTGACTGCGGCAAGATTCCATATCCAAACCAGAGTTTTGACCGGGTGGTCGCGAATCATGTGTTATTCTATGTAAATGATCTTGACCTTGCGCTGACTGAAATAAAACGGGTGTTAAGAGAAGAAGGAATTGTCTACTGCAGTACCTACGGGAAACAGCATATGAAGGAAGTGACAGAATTAGTCCATGAATTTGATCCAACGATCACACTTTCTGAGGTCAGTTTATACGATAGATTTGGACTTGAGAATGGCAGCGGCATCCTGAAAAAATATTTTTCGTCTGTAGAAAAAAAAGAGTATGAGGATAGTTTAATCATCACTGAGGCAGAGCCGCTTTTGGACTATATCTTATCCTGCCATGGCAACCAGAATGAGAGACTGAATGGCAGAAAAACAGAATTTAAGGAGTTTATCAAAAAGAAGATCAGAGAACAGGGGCAGGTGAAGATCACAAAACAGGCTGGGGTCTTAATTTGCAGAAAAAATAGTTAAAGATCATCGATCCAAAAAGAACATATGAAAAATGAGAAAATTATGATATTAAAGAGGTTCTAATCATGACCTGTAAGACTAAAAGGGGCTCTGCATTTTATAGTCTTCAGGTTGACGTGCTGTACACGATAAGGTATACCCACAGGGCACACCGTATTTCATACCCTCCGGGTTGACGTGCTGCGCACGATGAGGTATACTAAAAATAAATAAGGAGCAATCCATCCACATAGATGGTTAGCCTTTAAAGTTGGAAATAAGCCTACCTTGACTGGCTAAGTACAAAGGTAGGCTTATTTATTTGCGCTTGTTGTTCCTATCTATATAGGCAAGCAGCGCTATGATGAACATACCAAATGCCAGCATCAAAGATAAGGCCTCATATGTAGTCATCAGCACCACCTCCCTTCTTCTTATGAACTGGGAGGCTGCCACCTCTGTACACAGATTGCTCCGTACAAATATAATATCATGTTTTGTTTTTAGTTACAATAATTAACTTAAAAGGATGAAATTTAAATTATCACAAATTAGAAGTGTAATAATTTCTTGACCATTACGTTACGTCACCCATTATGATACTATTAACTGATAACGGAATTAAAAGAAAGGGTATCTGAATATGAAAGGAATTATTCTAGCGGGAGGATCGGGGACCAGATTGTATCCGCTCACAAGGGTTACGTCGAAACAGCTGCTTCCGATCTATGATAAGCCGATGATCTACTATCCTCTGTCTGTGCTGATGAATGCGGGGATCAGGGAGATCCTGATCATCTCCACACCAGAAGATACACCGAGATTTGAGGCGCTTTTGGGTGATGGTCATCAATTTGGGATTGAACTGGCTTATGCGGTACAGCCGTCACCGGACGGTCTTGCCCAGGCGTTTATCATAGGAGAGGACTTTATCGGGAATGATAATGTTGCAATGGTGCTGGGAGACAACATCTTCCACGGACACGGGCTGACAAAAAGGCTCAAAGCCGCCGCGAATAAACAGATGGGGGCTACAGTATTCGGTTATTATGTGGATGACCCGGAGCGGTTTGGCATCGTAGAGTTTGATTCTGACGGAAAGGCTATCTCCATTGAAGAAAAGCCAGAACATCCAAAATCCAATTACTGTGTGACAGGGCTGTATTTTTATGACAACCGGGTCGTGGAATACGCCAAAAAGCTTGCCCCATCTGACAGAGGCGAGCTGGAGATCACAGACTTAAATAAGATTTACCTTGAAAACGGTGAGCTGGAAGTGACTCTGCTGGGACAGGGATTTACATGGCTGGATACAGGGACCCATGAGTCCCTGGTGGAAGCAACGAATTTCGTAAAAACAGTGGAGACTCATCAGCACAGGAAGATTGCGTGCCCTGAGGAGATCGCATATTTACAGCACTGGATCACAAAAGACCAGCTGTTAAAAGATATTGAACCTTTAAAGAAAAACCAGTACGGACAGTATCTGCTGGACGTAGTGGATGGAAAGTATATTGACAAGTAAGGCGGGAGAAGACATATGAAGATTTTAGTGACCGGCGGGGCCGGATTTATCGGAGGGAATTTTGTACACCATATGGTGAATAAATATCCGGACTATGACATCGTAAACCTGGATCTGCTTACCTATGCAGGCAACTTGGAGACATTAAAGCCTGTAGAGGACAAGCCTAATTATAAGTTTGTCAAAGGCGATATAGCGGATGAGCCGTTTATCATGGAGCTTTTTGAGAAGGAGAAGTTTGACATGGTGGTGAATTTTGCCGCGGAGAGCCATGTGGATCGTTCCATCACTGATCCAGGGATTTTTGTGACGACCAATGTGATGGGAACCAGAGTGCTCTTGGATGCCTCCAAAAAATACGGAGTAAAACGGTATCATCAGGTATCCACTGACGAAGTGTACGGGGATCTCCCCCTGGACCGCCCGGATCTGTTTTTTACGGAAGAGACACCTCTCCATACATCCAGTCCATACAGCAGTTCCAAAGCCAGCGCTGATCTGTTTGTCCTGGCATATTACCGGACTTACGGCCTTCCAGTGACCATTTCCAGATGTTCCAACAACTATGGTCCTTATCATTTTCCAGAAAAACTGATCCCTCTTATCATAAGCAGGGCATTGGCCGATGAAGAACTTCCGGTCTATGGAAAAGGAGAAAATGTAAGAGACTGGCTGCATGTGACTGACCATTGCGAAGCCATTGATCTGATCCTCCACAAAGGAAGACCAGGGGAAGTGTACAATGTGGGCGGCCACAACGAGAGAACAAATCTGGAGGTTGTGCAGACGATTTTAAAAGCGCTTGATAAGCCGGAAAGCTTGATTAAGTTTGTGACGGACCGCCCGGGCCATGACATGCGCTATGCCATAGACCCGTCTAAGATAGAGACAGAACTTGGCTGGAAGCCCAAGTATACATTTGATACAGGGATCAAACAGACGATCGAGTGGTATTTGGATCACAAAGAATGGTGGCAGAATATTTTGTCCGGCGAATATGCAAACTATTTTGAGAACCAGTATGGACAAAGGTTAGAACAGGAGTAGAGTATGAGGGTTTTAGTGACAGGAGCAGCCGGGCAGCTGGGACATGATGTCATGGATGAGTTAAACAAGAGAAACCATGATGCAGTCGGCGTGGATGTACAGGAGATGGACATCACAGATGCCGATAAAGTAAATCAGGTCATCACGGACGCACAGGTGGAGGCCGTTATCCACTGTGCCGCTTACACTGCGGTAGATGCGGCGGAAGATGATATTGAAGTATGCAGGAAGATCAACGCAGACGGGACAAGAAATATAGCGGAGGTATGCCGCAGGCTGGATCTTAAAATGATGTATATCAGCACGGACTATGTATTTGACGGGCAGGGAGATAGGCCGTGGGAGCCGGATGACGAAAGACACCCTCTGAATGTATACGGACAGACAAAGTACGAAGGCGAGCTTGCCATTGAAGAAAACCTGGGTAAATATTTTATTGTACGGATTGCCTGGGTATTCGGAGTGAATGGAAAGAACTTTATCAAGACCATGCTGAATCTGGCCCAAAACCATGACAGGCTCACAGTGGTCAATGACCAGACAGGGTCCCCAACCTACACATATGACCTGGCAAGGCTTCTTGTGGATATGATTGAGACAGACAAATATGGAAGGTATCATGCCACAAATGAAGGGCTGTGCACCTGGTATGAGTTTGCCTGCGAGATCTTTAGGCAGGCAGGCATTGAGATCCAGGTGGATCCCGTGGGCAGTGAGGAATATCCGGCAAAGGCAAAAAGGCCGGAGAACAGCCGGATGAGCAAAGACAAACTGACAGAGAACGGGTTTGAGCGGCTTCCTTCCTGGCAGGATGCCCTGGCAAGATATTTAAAAGAAATTCAGTACTAGGAGGAACAAATGGGAAAGATCAAAGTGACAGACTGTGAGATAGAGGGGCTGTATATTATAGAGCCGGCGGTATTCCCGGATGAACGTGGATATTTCATGGAGACATATAATCAGAGGGATTTTGAAGAGGCGGGACTCAAGATGAACTTCGTCCAGGATAACCAATCCATGTCGGTTAAGGGAGTCCTTCGGGGCCTTCATTTTCAGAAACAGTATCCCCAGGGAAAACTGGTGCGGGTTGTTCGGGGAAAAGTGTTTGATGTGGCAGTTGACTTGCGGAAAGATTCCAAAACGTATGGGAGATGGTTTGGAGTAGAACTCTCAGCAGAGAACAAAAAACAGTTTTATATTCCGGAAGGATTTGCCCATGGTTTCTTGGTGCTTTCTGAGGAGGCGGAGTTCTGCTATAAGTGTACAGACTTTTATCATCCTGGAGATGAGGGTGGAATTAAGTGGGATGATCCTGAGATCGGTATCAAATGGCCGTTACAGGACGGAACAAACTTGATCATATCAGAAAAAGATCAGAAATGGGACGGGTTAATTGACACATTTCTGTTTTGATCTATGATTAATATCATACAAGGATAATAGGAATTATATACAAAATTTAAAAAAGCCATTAATCAGGTTAGAATTTCTGATTAATGGCTTTTTTGCTCATATAAAATAAAGTCTAAACAAAAATATGTAAAAAAAGTTACGAGAGTTTATTGTGCAATATGAACAAGACTAGAGTTGATTTGTTATCTTTTTGACAAAATATTGACTTATTAATTGACATTTATCAATGATAATACTACAATCAAGAAGAATTCAAACATTTTATATGCAATCTGTGAAGGAAAGGTCACAGGTTTTCTTTGCATTTCTAAATAAAAATAAAAAAGGGGCATAAAGTCCGTAGGGGGAACGGGATTATGAAAAAACGAATTAAGCAGGTCATTTCTATGATTCTGTCACTATTAATGGTGATTCAGAGTCCAAATTTTTCAACACTTATCAAAAATGTAAAGGCAGATGAAGTGCCGGGGCTGCAGGTCAGTTTTTCCTGCCATCAGGAGCCGGGCACTAATGTAACGATGCTCAAAAACGGCGCGTCAGAGGAACTGACGGGCCAGGTTGACGTTGTGGGTACGTCTTCTGGTTATGCCAAAGGCACGAAAGTCACAGTCGCGCTGCCTTCATTTTTCTATGACAGTGAAGGAAACCTTCAGGTATACGATGAAAATGTCAACCCGGAGGATGTAAAGCTGGGGATGCAGGCCAATGTCATAGAGGCAGACAGCTGGCAGACAGAGGACGGAAAAGCTTTTGACCAGGATACGGTTTACAAAGGAAAGATCGTATTTGTAGCCAGCAATGACATGAAGGGCGGGGAGTCTCTCACCTTCCGCATCAAAGTGAAATTTTTTGGGGATGTGCCGGAAAAGACACAGGGCAAGGTCACCGGAAGTTCTTCCTATAATGAATATTATGATAAAAACGGCAACAAGATCGCGGATGAATGGAAGTCTCCGGGGGTAGATGAGAATGCCATTAAAGTCTTTGTAAATACAAATCTTTCATGGGAAACCATCTTTGAAGATTCACCGGCTGTTCCGGCTTGGAAAGAGTACAATTATGCGGATCATTATGTAACGGTAAAGAATACCTCAGAGGCATCTGACAGCAATGGTCCCAAGGATGTATCCTTTGATAAGATGAACCTGATGTTTGAGGTGCCATTCTGTTCTTCTGACGGTGGAGTAGATGGCATCTTTACGAGAGATATCGCAAAATGGATCTACAAAGACGGGAAGGTCACAGAAAATAAAGAACCCAATAATCCAAATACATGGAAGAACACAGAGTTCATAGGCAAGGAGGACGAAGGGGGTGTCCTCGTCTATGATGTAACGGATCTGACAGAGGATGAGATCAAAGAGGGAAAGCTGGGAGATCCCGTTCCCTATTCCTATACGGGAAACGGTCAGATCGCGGTAATCCATGAGGAAGAGATCCACGCTAAAAATTACGCAGAAGCCCATCCGGACAAAAAACTGCATCATCAGGCGAAATTTCTGGTTAGGCTTCCATTTACAAACAACATCCAGTTTAAGGGAAACAGTACGGTCAATGAGCTTCAGACAAAACTGGTATCCACGATTATTTTTGGAAAGCCGGAGATATACTGGTCTAAGACCACCAATGCCACGGCTACATTCACCAAACCGCAGCCGGATTATGCTGCAAAAAAGACAGCAGAATCTGAGGCTCCTTACAATAAACAGGTTTATGTAAACAGCCTGTCTGAGTTCTACATAGAAGGGTTAGAAAACAAAGGAAATATTCCTCTGTTTTCCCCGAGAGTGACGGATACTATCCCAAGCCATTACCTTCTGGACGGCCTGTTTTATGAAGTTCCGGTGAAGGATGCAGCGGAAGGAAAAGATGCTTTTCTTGCCAAAGAACATCCATTTCAGTATGAGATCACCAACCAGAATACCGGTGAAAAAGAGTGGGTGGATTTTTCGCAGGCAGTGACTGAAAAAAAGATGGAAGATCATGTGCGCTGGGGCTTTGAGGGAGTAAAAGGAAGGCTGCCGAATAATGCCACCGGAAGGGTCCGAATCAATCTGACAGAAAAAATTAATGCACATACAGTTCTGCCTGGGAAGATTGTGATCAGCGGTTATCCAACCAACAATGTCACGATTCAGAATAAAGCAGAACTTCAGTTTGATTACAAATATTATAAAGTAAGCGACGGAGACAGCAAGGGCGACTGGGTCATCAAAGAGCAGGAGCCGTATAAAGTTCAGGCAGACATGGTGTTGACTCCTCCTGAGATTGACACGGTAGTGACTGCGGTCCATTCAGAAAAGAAGGATGGAGAGAGCGGGACGACGGTCACAGAGGGAGGAAGCAGCCGGTCCCCATATAACCAGACCGTTTATGGAAAGTATGACCGTCAGGGAATGGATGGTTATATTTTGAGAGCTGGAACTCAGTCAAAAGGGCCTATCGCGCCGGGTTATATCCAGATGAATGTTCCGGGTGCGGCCAATGACAGAGGATATGTGACGGAACATGTATTATTGAAAAAAGAACTCTTGGATGCCATGATTAACACTTCCATTGGGGCCAGTGAGGATGACCAGAAATACCCGTCCGGCACCCTGATCCTCACAGACATCAATAACCAGACGAAGAAAATCTCATTAAAAACGCTGGTTCAGGGGTATGCGGACAGTGACGGGAATGTGACTTTTGACAGATCCTTTTGGAAAGGGGATCTGGACAATCTGAAAAGCATCCGCATTGAATATGATTTCTTTGCAGGCAATAAGAAGATCGAGAGAGGTAAAGAATTGGATGCCCAGACCTATATGAAGGTGATGGGAACCCTGAAGGATTACGGATCACTGACAGCCAACGGAACAGTTTCAACCAATTATCCGGGGTCTTCTTCCAGCACTGTGACAAAGACTGGCAGCGGAACCATCACCATTGAAGGTGTGAACCCTGAGATCACAGGAAATGTCTACAATGAACCAACCAGCACAGAGGCCTCTAAGCTGGGTTCTATCACTGTGCCGTATAATGAAGACGGAGCAAAGGCAGTTTTCCATATCGGAAATAAGTCTCATTCCGAGATGAATCCAGGGGAATTCCTCATGACTCTCCCGGCCAATTTAGTGGACGGCAAAACCGTAGGATTTCTGGCGGATGAGATCACCATCACCGATATAAAGAAGTTTGGTTCAATCTCAAAGATTGAGTTCTATGATATTGCCAATAACACATATGCAGGTTCAGCAAAGGAACCTGATTTTGTCCTGTCAAAGGAGCAGATTCCTGCACCTGCATCAGGGTTTATCACGATTCCGAAAAGTCTGTGGAAGAATTCTGTGACCAATGGGCTTAAGTATGTGCGGATCGTATTTGAACCGTTTAACGGAATGGAGAACACAGATAAACTGGATATCACGGTGGGAGGCACGGCGGATTTTTACGGAACCTCATCCTTCCGTGGAGAATGGTCCTGCAAGGACCCGCTGAACATGAACAACCCTGCCAAGACAGCCAGTATGTCCATGACGGTGAATAACCCGAAACCGGAGGTCAATGTCCATCTGAACCCTTACTATGATAAGGCGGAGGTTAATTCAGAAAATAACAGCAGTATGGTGGACGGAAACATCATGGGTCTTGCTATCCCGTATGAAAAAAAAGCGACTTTCGCTTTTTGGTTTGGAAACAGTGCTGCCAATGATGCTCCGGCATTTGATACCGCCATCAATTTTACGGAACTGAATGCGGGAAACCAGATTTCCCAGGAAGAAGGAAAAGGTTTCTATGCAGAATCGATCCTGGTGAAAGAAAAACTTCTGGAAGCTGCTGACGTTAAAGAGATCACGGTTACGGGCTCCAAAGGGAGCAGGACGTTTATCTACGACAAAGATACCAAGGTATTTCAGCAAAAGGATCAGCCCTCCAATGTTTTTGCGAAAGGAGAGAAAGGCTGGACATTCCCCAAGGAAAATATCACAGATCTGGGTATCCTCAAAGACATAAAGGTGTCTGGGGGAACCATGAAGGGGGGGAAGGCACCTGCTGCGTCACAGGCAATCGAGGTGACAGGGTTATCGGACATTCAGATGCGCAAAATTAACCAGGCGGCAGCAGTGATCACAAGCAGGCTTTATACAACAGAGAAATCCTATGACCTGAGCAATCAGGATGCGGCAAGACTGCTTATCAGTCCGATGTATTTTGACACAGCGGTAGATGCCTATTTTGTAACGCCGGACAACAAGACCACCAGATATAATAATGGTGCCGAACCTTCAGAGCATAAGCGTTCTACCTCGAATTACAGCGATGACTCCAGCTTTGAGATAGGATATAAGGCATTGGGAAGCATTGGAGTGGACTTCCGCCAGTATCTGCAGGATACGAAAAGCGGCCCTCCAGAAAGGCATAATACGCAGGAGCAGAACATCGATTCTACATACTCCAGATATAACATTCAGAACTATGCCTACAATACTCCGGCAGATCTGAAGATGACGGTCAATCTGCCGGCTGAGGGATTTGAGACCTACTACCTTAAGGTGGATCCCAGGGTGAAGGACTATATCAACGAGATCAAGATCACCCGGGCAGACGGATCGGAGTATACGATCCAGGACCCGAAGGCAGTCTGGGAGGCAAATCAGAATGCCAAGAGCTGGAATGGAAGTGATGGTTACTGGAGGATTAATCTGTTGGACGGACAGCCCAACTATCAATCTGACAAAGAGGGAAATTACTATCGGGATCCGAAAATGACGGCAAATGGAAATACTGCGGTAAAAAAAGCAGAGATTTCATTTTCCATCAATCAGGAAGAGTTCGAAGAAAAGAATGGTACGAAAACTGCCAAATCACCGGATTACGGAACCTGGTATAACCAGGACAATGTAAATACCCAGAATACCTTTGAATTTGTGGGAAGGTATTATAAGCTGGGCAGCTATAATGCAACGGCGGATACACAGATGTCCATCGGCGGCGCAAAAAGACCCGATGGCACCACGACTGCGGTCAGGACGGAAGATACTGACACTACCAAAAACAACGGTTATCGGTCCGACTGGTCTTTTAAAAACTATTATTACACCTATAACATCAACGGATATCACAGCGGTACCTATGAATATACGGCAAGACACATGAAATCTTCAGTGCCTATCGTGGTCTATGACGACGCAAAGATGTATTCACTGAAGGGTGTCAATCTCCATCCGGAGACAGACAAGAAGGAGTCCTATCCTTATGGAGCTACTGGATGCTACAGTATGTCCTTTTACAGGTATAAAGCAGGATATTACGGAGCAAACTGGAATGGCTATATCCCGTACATTGATAATGCGGTGCTGGAAGATTCTCTGCCGCCGGTCACTAAGGACAGTAATGGAGAGTTCAAAGGCTTTAAGAGCACTTCTGTGCAGATGAAGACAAAGCTTTTGGACCGGGTTGACGGAGAGATCCTTCTGACGCTTTCTGACGGAACTGTTATCAAAAGGAATGCCAGTGATTTTAAGAACTCAGATAAAGCGGATCACAAAGAGATCAGAGTATTCTATGAAGGGGAAGACAATGTAAGCCAGGCTGTGGACGGAGTGGATATTGTCCTGAAGACAGGGCAGTATCTGTCAAAAGTCAGGCTGCAGGTGAAAGACATCGCAGGAGACGGTGACTTTACTAAGACAGAGATCGACGGGGTTAAAAAGGAAACAATCTTTGATGACAAGAACGAACCGCTGATCAATATCTACGGGCAGATCCTCGCGCTGAAAGGTGACGGCAACAATGCGGGAGTCAATACGGTAAACACGAATACCTTTAAGAATTACGATCCCTCCGGTACAATTGTCAACGGAGTGACAGAGACAGGAACCCTGCTGGCCAGAAGAATACCGTTAAAGCCGGGATATAAACTGACTGCAGACCAGACAAAAGGATGGGATTATCAGGCCTCTAAAAATACGGATGGTCAGCCTGAGATGAAACCGGAGGCGTCAGCGTTCACCATACATCTGGAAAACGCCGGTACAGACGATGGAGGAAATGATCCCGCAAACTCTGAGTCAAGGGACGCAGATATCAGCGGATTTACATTCGACCAGAATCTGGACACCCGATTCCGGCTTCAGACGGTCAAGATCCCGAAATCTGTCTTTGACTCTGACAAGTGGCATGTGACTCAGTTCAAGATCAATGACGGAACCCATTCCGGTACTGATAAAGGGGTGGATGTAAAAGACAAGTTCAGCCAGAAGACCATTAACGGAACTGACTATTACGTTTTAGATGTCTCCAAGCTGTTTGTGGGGGATGATGCCTTAAAAACATCCACCTATACTATAAGTGGTACAGAATTTACAAAATGTTATATCCAGAGTTTTACAATTAAGATTGAAGCGAAAGAGACGAATGCGGAACACTATGATAACTTCCTGAGGCCGAAACAGGCCCTGGATGATCTTGCGTTTGACGGTATCTTCGCTGACCGGACCAAAGACGACATTGCCAATGATGTGTGGAATGAGAATTCTATACCGACAGTGGGCGGAAGCGGCACCCATGACTATTTCTATACAAGCGGCATTCAGAATAAGATCACTGGATTTGAAGCAGAGTCTTCAACATTCGGCTATCAGCTGAGCACCGTAACTGCAGCTCCGACAGCAACCGAGACAGTGTATAACAGAGTATCCCATGTGGATTTGACACAAAAACGGGAGGACGATGCCACAAAGTCACCGGCATATGATGAAAAGAACGGGACAAAACAAAAGGTAGACCAGGATCATATCATCCCCGGGGACAGAATCGAATATCAAGTGAAGGTATCCAATAAATCTGACAAGGAAACCGACGGCAGTGAAAGTAATACTCCGTTTAAGAATCCGTCTGTCCGGGTAACTGCACCGGTGGGCATGAAGATCGTGGGATGGAAATATACAAAAAATACATCCTCCGGGATCGGGGATCTGAAGGGAGAGCTTCTTGAGAGCAGCAGTTCTGTGTCCGCTAGAACCCCAGCAGCAAACGGAACTCTTGAGGCACCGGACTCTAAAAACACATACCGGAGTCTTGTGATCCAAACGGACACGGAACATGGTGACCAGTACCTGAAGCTGGGCAAAGACTATACAGTGACCGTGGTGCTGGAGGCTAAAGATGAATTCTCTGGAGCGTTTGAGGGCAAGAGTGTCCAGACGAGTGTATATGCAGGGGGAGGCCAGAGAAACCATTATTATCCTTACTATTTTGTTAACAGAGATACAAACTCAGCCACATCTTATTCTTCCTGGTGCAGTGACGCATTCGGAAGTGCGGTGATGAAAAAACACTGTGCGGAAAACAGCTCCGCTGTGGATCTGTCTTTTAATGGCGTTACAGTTCCTGCAGGCGAGCTTGTCAGCAGTGTGTCCTTTATGGACGCCGGGTCTCCTACTATAAAATACTCAAATCCTTCCTCCACGGAAGGCGGTACGACTTGGGTCAATGATCAGATGGATGTTGATCTGACAGTGTCAGATATAAAGAATGCGACCATGCATGAACTGAAAGAGACTGGAATCAGCATAGACCTTTCAAACCGGACGGTGAAAGATGAACAGAACTTTTATCTGAAAGATTGGCCGGAAGCCAAATATACGGTAAACGGAGTCCAGCATGACGCTGTTTTTTACTTTAAATCCGACGGGGACACAGACTGGAAAGCCATGGACGATGCCTTTAAGACGGATGCCGGCAATATGAAAAAAGTAAAACAGATCCGCTGGGTCTATGAGGATATCCCAGCGGCAGAAGGCAGCAATGTATATAGAATGCCAAATGTGGTGCTTCACGGTACAGCCAACTATATAGATGAAAACGGGACATCCGCAATCAACAAAAATAACAGCACTATGAGCGGTATCCTGGATATTGATTATGGACATGAGCATTATAAAGTGTCTGATGACGATAAGATGGAGGCACATCTGCTGGCAGGCACAGACCATACATTTACTGTATATCGTCTGCTTCCAAACATGCTCGCCGATGTTCAGGCATTTGACAAAGAGGGCGATGCCAAGGCGGTCTATGCCGAGAATAACAGCAAGAATAAAGCGGCATACCGTCCGAATGAAACCTTTTGGTATAAACTTACGGCGTGGAACAAGTGGACAGAAGACAGTTCAAGGCGGGGAGCCCTGGAACATCCGGTACTCTATGACAAGATACCGGAATATGTAGATGCCCCGGATCCGGCCGATGTCACAGTTCTTTGGTATAATAAAGACGGCAGTCTAAAGCAGGACTCTGACTATCAAAAACCAGCAGTCACGGTTTCTGACATGGAGGATCTGGATATCGGAGGAAGCCAGGAATTCCAGAAGGTGACGTCTGCAACAGACAGAAAACCGACGGATACTGCCACCAATCCAGCGAAAAAGATTCACTTTAAAGTTTATAAGTATGACTTTGGATCCCAGGAACTTTCCAGAGGTGAGCGGATCGAGATTGTCTATAAGACAAAAGCAAGAAAAGACGGACTGCCTATGGCAACCTGGAGTGACACAAAAGAAAATGCTTATCTTCCACGCTACGGAGAGTACGCTGACGGTCCTACGCCGAATGCGGACGCCACAAAATCAAAGACTATGGACATGGATAATCTGATTCATGACTTCGGAGTCAGCGGAACACCGGGTAAGGGCATTGATGCGGGAGAATTCCTGAATGATTCCTATGCCTATATTCCGGGACAGATTACTGGTGACGGCGGCAGATTTTTTGACTACGACATCAATTCATCATCCAGGCAGATGTGTTATACCAGTATGTCTGTGACGGATCCTTCCAAAGAGGCGGCCTCCATCTCCTACCGGAATAGTACCGGAGGGGGAGGAACTGAGAGTGCCTACTACAGGTACTTGACGACGGGAAGAATTGTTTCCGGAACAGGTTCCGCAAATATGGATAAGTGGAAAAACGTCATGGACGATGGGTACCACAATACGATCTGGGCAGAACATGCACTGCATCTGCAGAAAGCATGGATCACCGGAAGCAGTGATATACAGACAGATAATACCTACTATGATCAGGCAGACATCAATTACTCCGGGGGAGGCGGACATTATCACAATGTCCCCAGCTACGACCAGCAGACTGCGGCATTGGAAGCCGAAGAAAAGTATACAACAAAACTGTACGCATTTAATTATGGAGACTGGGATACAGACGGTGCAGAGTTTACCTATGTGATGCCGAGAGGTACAAAACCAGTGCTCAAGGACGGCAGACTTGAGGTTGATGCGCGGATGAAAGACGGCACGAAAGTTACAGTGCCTGAGGAGAACATTAAGATTCTCCAGCAGCCGGGAGACACGGATATCGGGGCACTGGCTCCAAAAGAATGGGCAGATCCTGTCCACAACGATTCATACTCTGCAAAAACCTACAACTCAGCAGATGCCAACGCAAAGTCCTGGGTGATCCGGATTACAGTCCCTGAAAAGCTTACCAGGTTCTGGAATAGAGGAACCCTGGACGCTTCTAAGCAGCAGCATTACCTAATGTCTGTAGAATTTAAGTCTGAGGTAACAAATGAAAACTTAAATGAGATGTGGTACGACAGGCTTTATGTACGGCCTGTGGACCTGGACTCTAAGGACAGTGACGTTCCAAACACCATGTACCATCAGATTTACGATAAGAATGACAGCATGGATATGTCTGAAGCAAATAAGAGCGGTACGATCCAGTGCAATGACCCGGAAAGCGGGGTGTGGTACTGCAGCACCTGCAATACAGACGCTTACTATAATCTGTTGTCCCCATGGCCGCTGTATTTAAAGGGTAGAAATACATATTCCCAGGCAGTGGAGAGAAAAGACGTGGGATTCTCAATCGGGTCAAATGATGGAAGTGCTGACAACACCAAGTATGCGGTAACCGGTACCCGGGCAAAACAAAGGAAACCTGTGGTGCGTTTCTGGGCCGAGTACGGCAAGAGGGATTCAAATGATATATTGACGGCAGACCAGTGGTATACTCAGGCAGAGACAGAGGTCAAACAGCTGAATATCCGCCTGGAGAATGAATATATACTGGCGGATTATAACCACGGAAGCGGAAGCGGCGCAGACAGCAAAAGAAATTACAACTATACGACTAACGGCGGGGCAAGGGGAACCTTGTTTAAACCGACAGTGACGGTTGTTCTTCCGTATGGGGTCCAGCCGTTGGATGAGGACGGCAATGTAATCCATGTCAGACAGGACGGCACGGCTGCCCAGAACCTTGACTGGGAGATGGAGCAGAAGGTCTGGTCCTCCGGGGGCAGGCTGGCCGCCGACACAGATCCGGACCTGCCGGCAGACTTGAAATCCAAATTTGACACGGAGATCAGGTATATGGATGTGGACGATGATGGAACGGAGGCAAAACGGTATGTAATCAAGTTTGTACCGAAGGCGGGCACATCTACGGAAGATGTGAGACTCCTTTCAGGTCGGTCAAGGAATATAAAGATCAACGTGGTTGCCGCTGACTATGCGGGCAACTGGCCGAATGGAGCGGATAAGACGAAGGACTGGGACAGCACCAGGGTCTATATGGGCAGCCAGCACAACCTTTTCCGTTATCTGACGGATGAACAGATCGGCGGGGAAAACAGCGGCTATGCTGTGGGTGTTGACACCAATCAGGGTTATTATAACCAGGATCCGAGATTGGATGCGGTCAGCCCTGATTATGCGGCCAGCACATACCGTACCGGAAAGACCTATTATGACAATAAGGCGATGGGCCAGAGAGCTATCGGCCGTATGACGTCTTATTTTGAGGGGGATAAGATCAACCTTCAGGATACGGGACTGGCAGATTCCCTGTTCTTCTGGCAGACAGGAAACGGGGACGGTAAGTATACAGACTTGAATTACGACGGCAAAAAGGAATATGGGGACGAAGCTGACGGTTCCGTTCTCCAGGATCACGGAGTCATGAATACCGCAAAGCTGTATTCTAAAAATCCGAGACTCAGCCTGACGGCAGGGGTATCCGGCAGCAGGACGGGAAGTTCCTACACTGCCGAGCCGGATAATAATACGGGGAATTCCAACAAGCTGGCACCTTTGCAGTTAGCTTACGGGGATAATCTGTGGTACCGTTTAAAGACAGAAAACCATCCGGCATATAGAGACAGCGGTCAGACACTGAAAGATTATGCGACTACAGGAGATGTGACTCATTCTGTCTTTACTATCAACCATACACTGCCGAAGGCATTGATTTATGACGATGACAGCAAGATTGAGAGTTATTATATTGAATATACGGACCAGAACGGCAATAAGCAGACCTTAAGCCAGTCAGACATTGAAAGCAGTGATCCGGCCAAAAACCATGGCTGGAAGGTTCAGTTGGAAGTTAAGAAGGTTAAGGACCAAAACGGAGATTATGACCATCAGGAAGTGCTGGCCAATATCACTCCCGGACAGGAAGCGGATGTGACTTCAGAGAACATACACAAAGGAAAACTTCCGGCAGGCGCGCTGAGGACAGGAAAAGACTTCTCCTTAGTGCTCAGATCCAGGATCTCCGAGCTTCCGGAACCGGAAGATATCCTCAAGGATCCGGATTACTGGCAGTATAATTCTGAGCCCAGCTACCTGGATCTCCACCATATGGACCGAGATTTCATAGTTGGCGGAAACTTTAAAGAACGTCCGGTGGAGACCGTTGCCTACACAAACCAGGTAAAAGACAGTGAGGGTAATGATTACGATTACGACAGGGTATATGATGAGCGGTACAGCATGGCGAAAGCCGCTGGTATCAGGATCACGAAACCAGAGATCTCAGTGAGGACCGATACGAAGGATCCGAGAAGAATTTACCAGAAGGACGACATCACACATGACATCCGTTCTTCTGACGCGCTGTATAAGACAAAGGATGTCTTTACCCTTTTGGTAGATGAGGCGACAGTGCATAAAGGAAATCTGGCACAATTTATTGTTCAGTATAAGATTCCGAACCGGGCGCCGAACACAATGAGGGATGGGCCGGCGGAAGCGTCAGATCCAAAGATCGGCGTCTCCGTAAAACGAGTACAGACCGGAAAGTGGGAAATTCCTCAGGACACCAAGTGCAATGTAGATATCGACAAACTGAAAGAGCATTTGAGAGTGTATGTAGACGTACTGGATATCGACAGCGGAAGTTCTAATGTGACAGACGAAACCGATAAAAGTATGAAATGGGTCCGCCTGAATCCGGACGGAGCAAAGATTAATGAAAACAAAGTCATTGAACTGACCGGTAACTTAAAGAAATATTCTGAGAAGGGCGCCATTGACGAGATGAGATGGATCGTTGCCTCTGATGACCCGGTACACTATCCGGTGCCACAGGGATTCCGGCTGGATGTGGACGCAGATGACAGTACGGCGGACAAGGAAGATGTATCTGTGGTGGAGAAGAAGAAAGCTGCAGACAATGGATATAAAACTGACAAGATGCACGCCGATACCTTTACCGACAGCGTTAACAAAAATGCCTTGCAGATCGCGGTACAGATCGGTTTGGAAGAGCAGACGGAGATCAGCAAGTTCCCGAACTTCTTTGCCAGCGGATGGGGCAAGTACAGTGATACCCAGTATGCAGGCCTTACGGTGAAGGATGACCGGGCAGGGGTTGAGATATCTTCACAAAACCCAAGCATGGACTTGAAGCAGGGGCTTCAGTATCTGAAAAAGCATGTGGACGCAGATAAGAATATCTCTTATGAGTGGGATAAAAACATCGCGATCAACCTGAAGAACAGTTCTAAGCTGAAGCAGACGGTGCAGCTTATTAATGCCAGTGACACCATGATGAAACTGCCGTCGGGCGATCCGGAAAAATCTAAGGAAGACAACATGTCGAGGCCTGAGCTTGCGGTGGGACTTCCGTTCATCGCCAATATCGACGAGATGAAGTTTGATTATGTGCCGTATGAGCAGGTGGAAAGTGACAAAGACTGTCCTTTGAACCCGGATTATTCTGCCAAAAATGCAGAGACAAAGAACAGGTTTTACTGGACCTGGAGAATCGTTAATGCAGAGGATGAGACGCAGCCGCCGCATACACAGGATCTGAAGTTAAAGGCGGGAACACCGGAATTTTACCGGAAGGCAGTGGATACGAGCAGAGACAGAAACCTGGTGACCTGGAGGTTTGACAATGACCTGGCACCGGGAGACAAAATCGTGATCGACTATATCTACGAAATACGGGAACCGGATATCGGAGTACCGCAGGAAGACATGACCACGAAGGTATATGGAACGAAGGATGGTTCTTTCCGGTTTTTCATTACAGATGAGGATGATGACGAGCAGGCATCCCTGAGGGTCGATGTCTCCGATGTAAACAATGACAGCAACACGACGGACAAAAACCTGGCGATCTCAAGCAACAATATTGCGTTTGAGGCGTTCAGCACTCTGACCAGAGGAAAGAAGGTCGTCACGGAAGTGGACGATTCTTATATGCTCAATACGAAACCGCTGCCGGTACAGGAGGGAGGAAAATATACCTTCTCAGATATCCTGACCAATTCAGATACAACATCCAACTATTCTGTTCCGATTTTCTTTGATGTGCTGCCGTATGACGGTGATAAAGCTATCACGGGAAGCAAAAACGCAGATGGGACTTATACATCCCTTACAAGGGAATCCCAGTGGAACGGATGGATTGATTTAAAGAGTTTTCGGATTGAGAAATCTGATACGGGCGGAACCGCCCAACTAGATAAAAGTAAATATGAAGTCTTTGTGGGTCCAGTGAAAAAGAATGGGGATGGAAGCTATTCCCTGTATGACATGAAGAATATGCCGGACGTCAACGAGCGTAGTACGAAGGAATACTATCAGGCCATTGCCGATGACAAAGATAAGCTGAACGAGCACTTTGTGAACGTGCAGGATCTGCTCAGTGCAAATCCAGACAACATGGAAGAGATCTGCAAGGGTGTCAAGATGTTTATGGTGCGTTTTACGAACCAGACGGCTGACTTCGGGCCTTCCACCAGCTATGTGCTGAAATATGATATGGAAGCGCCGTTAAACCTGCCGTTTATGCGCGGGAATGCAGATCCTGCCAAAAACGGAAACGATTCTGACCCTTATGTGGGATGGAATACCTTCGCGTTCTGGGCAAAAAGAGACGCCCCTGTTGATTCCGCCAGATCCGGTGTAGTCCTTCAGGCACCGACCGGGCGGGGATATGTAGGAGACTATGTATGGAATGACTTAAACGGAAATGGTAAGCAGGATGAAGCACAGTATAAAGAGGCAGAAAACGGAAGAATGCTGCCGAGCAAGTGGACTACGGACCTGAACGGAGACGGAAAGGCAGATGATCCGGGAATAAACGGAGTAAAAGTAGAACTGCTCACGGCGAGTGGAAACCCATGTAATGTGGACGGAGATGCGGTGATCAATAAAAACGGCCAGGACTTTGTCATGGATGAATCCACCGGTGATGTCAAGAATGATATTTACGGCGGACCTGTGACTACAAAGAAACAGCCGTATTCAACCGTGACCAGAAGCGATTATTGGGGCAATCAGGGTTATTACATCATTGCAAACCTGAAGCCAGGAAAATACAAGCTCAGATTTACCATGCCGAACCAATATGATGATTATCAGCTTTCAACTCCGATCACAAAGACAAACACAAAAGTTACCACCGGGCATAAAGGAGACGGCGGTCTCACAGCAGAGACGTATACTACAGACAGCTTTGATGTGAAAGCCATTGACCTGTCCTCTGAGGCGGCTGTCAAGGCATATGATAAGCAGGCAGTGGATGCGGATATCGGTGTGACAAAACCGGTGCGCTATAAAGGAATTGTCTGGAAGGATCTGATCGATGATGACGGAGCCAATCATGAAGATACTGATTTTAACGGAAAGATCGATCCCGGTGAAAAACTGCTGGAAGGGGTGAAAGTGACAGCCCATGAAAAGGGCAGTACAAAGACTGCCGTTGGAATGGATGGAAAAGATTTGACAGCGCAGACGAATGCAGACGGGGTTTACCAGTTTGATATGCTTTGGCCGAACAAAGAGTACTATTTTACCATTGACGAATTGACTGTGGACGGCCAGCTGATGAAGACTTCCCCGGTACGGCTCACCAAGAATCCTCTGAAGTACAAAAATGACAACGACGGAACTATGACAGCTTCCGGAAGCAAAAACATTGCCAAGACAGAGAACTTCAAGGCAGAGATTCCAAGGGACTCCACTACCGGACATCCGGTCTACGACAGTGATGGCAAGCGGTATGCAGTTTCCGAAGGAATCAACTTTGGACTGGTACTTGCAAAAGCCGGATATATCGGAGACTATGTCTGGGACGATGCAAACAGAAACGGCATTCAGGATGAGAATGAAAAACCGCTGGAGGGCATCAAGATTAAATTGGAGGCAAGTTATTATGACCCTGCGCTTAAAAAATGGGTGAGAATTGAGAAATATGATAGAGAGACCGAATCTACAGAGGAGGGTACTTATTATTTCTCTAACCTTCCGGTTTCCACGGCGGTTCCAGCAGACAGCGGACCGGATGTGGATTGTCTCATGGGGTACCGGCTGGTTGTTCCTGAAATGAAAGAGCAGTATATTTATACGAAAGCGGCCCAGGGAAAAGATAAAACCAAGGACAGTAATTTGTATTCTGACGGATATGTCAAGGAGCAGAAGGTGCCTTATATTATCCTGGCGGAGGAGATTAAGAAATCAGACATCACAGACGCCAACAAAAACTCCGTGATTTCCTACAACCAAAAGTACTATGATACACTGAACGCTGTTTTTGACCGGGACTATGATATTGGTCTTCTTCCTTATGACAAAGGAGAGATTGAAGGGCTGATCTGGAACGACACAGAGGATAAAGACGGACTGCAAGCCGCCCACCATAAACCTGTAGCAGGGCGCACCGTATGGCTGGAGCACAAAGTGGAACCTAAGGAAGAAGAACCCGCACCGGACGGAGGAACGACAGGAAATGACGAGAGCCAGGATCCGGATGCAGGA
Source organism: Anaerostipes rhamnosivorans (assembly GCF_005280655.1). Lineage (NCBI taxonomy): Bacteria > Bacillati > Bacillota > Clostridia > Lachnospirales > Lachnospiraceae > Anaerostipes > Anaerostipes rhamnosivorans. The sequence goes on along the minus strand of NZ_CP040058.1, from coordinate 3,475,408 downwards.
AAGAGCAGAAAGAAAGGAAGGGATGGAAGTATCCAGGCAGGCACCAGCAGCTATCAGGAACCAGTCATGCTGGAGGACGACACCTACGAAACGGTGGCATCTGCTAAGACAGACAGCAAAGGTGTCTTCCGGTTTAAGAATCTGGATATCTACAATAAGGAATTGGATGCTCCGGAAAAATACCGGATACGGACAAAGAAAAATAATGATGAGGATTTGACACTCCTGAAGGCAGGAAACGGAAAGAACAAGGAGATCGACAGCGACTTCGGTCTGTTTGACGAGGAAGACCGTCTCCATGCTATATCCAACAGCTTCCTGCTGGTAAACCCGCTGGAAAGAGAAGATGCTTACGGCAACGGTTATGATTATATCACTGCCCGGGACGAAAAGACCGTGGACTGCGGTATCATTAAATACGAAAATCGTGTGAATCTGGGAGACACCGTATGGAATGATGAAAACCAGAATGGTATTCAGGATGAAGGCGAGAGGGGCATCAAGAATGTCAAGATGAACCTTTACCGCTATGACGCAGAGGGTGATACATGGCAGACAGTGAAGGACCTGCGGGGTACGAGCAGCATCAAGACAGACAAAAACGGACATTATAAGTTTACTGTTCCGGTGACAGACCTGAATCCAGGCTCAAAAGACTATCTGAAGCCTTATCGTTATAAAGTTGAAGCTGAGACGCCGAACGAAGCATTCCTCACCAAAAGGAATGCAGGGAAGGATACGGAACTGGACAGTGACGGGTGGTATGTAGATGAAAACGGACAGCCGTCCGGACAGGAGACGATCACAGGTCTTGTGGGAGCGAAAGAATTTGATTTTGTGAGCACAAGGATGCTGAAACTGAACGCAGAGGAAGCTGAGAAGCTGGGGCTTGAAGAGGATGCAGACAGGATGTTTGAGGCTGTTGACCTGAATACGGTCAGAGACGACGAGAGCATTGACTTTGGGTTCTATTATGAAAAGGAAGAAGAACCTTACTACAACAAAACAAAGGATCAGACTCCAAAAGCCCAAAAGAGACCGAAACGCCCAATCCGGGTACGCCGTGTTCTTAGGACCGGTGACAGCAGAAAACTTTATATTTTCTTTATTCTCATTGCGGCATCAGCTGTGACAGCGGTCGTTGTGTACAGAAAGAAAAGAAAGGACGAAGAGGTATAACAGAAAACATCCATCATAGGCGGTTCTTAAGTTTGTGATGGATGTTTTTGCGGTTATCCAGACAACAGGAGGGAGAACATTGGAGAAGGCAAAAGAGTTTTTAAAAAATAAAAAGAATCGGACTGCTGTGGCAGCCGCCGCTGCGGTGATCCTGGGCATAGCTATGTATTTTGGACTTAGCCGGGGAGGGAATAATGCACAGGTGCTCTATAAAGCAGAAAAAAAGCTCCCGGACAAAAAAAGCAGCGAAATGGTCATTGGGATTCAAAACTATCAGGGCGGTCTGCACCCGGCCTTTGCTGAGTACTCAGGGGAGAAGGCTCTTTCAGAACTTTTATTTTCACCGCTGATCAGGATCAATGCCGACGGCACAACAGAATATGTCCTGGCAGACAGCGTCGACGTTTCCTCTGATCACAAGGAATATACTGTGAAATTAAAAAGCGGCTTAAAGTACAGTGACGGCTCAAAGCTCACAGCAGACAAAGTAAAAAAAGATCTACTGCTTTTGGGCGACGGAAGATCATCTTTTGCCTACAAAGACTGCTTTGCACGGCTGAAAGGCTACGACAGCGGAAAACTGACTCAGGCAGAGGATTTGGAAGGGATCCGGGTTGAGGATGATACAACCTTGATCTTTAAGTTCACTGAGGCAGATCCGGCCAACATGTATCTGTTTACAGGAGGCATCGGCGAAGTGAGCGATCGGAGCAAAAATAAGTATCTGTATACTGGTGCATACAGACTCAAGGGCCAGCCGGCAAACCTGCCGATTGAGCTTAAGGCCAATCCAGAGTTCTATGATGGAGAAGCACAGCAAAAAAAATTAACGGTTAAAAATATCAACAGCAATAACATAGAAGAAATGCTCACAAAAGGAAGGGCAGATATCGCACAGTTTCAGGCAAACAAAAGCTTGATTGCCAGCCTGAAGAAATCAGGGGTCATCAGCCTTTATTATGGAAGCAGCGACATTCAGACGGTCCTTGATTTCCATCAGGGTAAAAAGTCTGCTGTCAATAAGAAAGAGGTGCGCCAGGCGGTTTGTTATGCATTTCAGAAGGAAACGTTCGTAAAAGAATCTGCAGGCGACAGTGCTTCACAGTCCTTCTCCAATTTTAAAGAAGGAAGCTTTCTTGCGGGGAGAGAAAAAGAGGCATATCCTTATTCTAAAGAGGATGCGGTAAAAACCCTTGAGCGTGCAGGATATAAAAAAAATAAAAAAGGAATCTTTGAGAAAGAAGGAAAAGAACTGTCTCTGACATTAAAAGCTGACGGGATTTTATATGCGGATCTATTTGTAAAACAGTTTTCCAAGGATATGAAGGCGGTTGGAATCAAGGTCCAGACCACAGATACGTCAGAATATGATCTGTATTATCACAACACGGCAGTACCTGGACTTACTTCAGTGGGCGGATTTCTGGACGAGAGGAATTTCCAGGATGAAAAAATATCAGCATATGAGAGTAAGCTTAAAAAAGCCGGAGATCTGAAAGAAGCGGGCGGAATCTGCCGGGAGTTGGACGAAAAAATCATGGAACAGGCCCTCTGTATGCCGGTTTATGCGGAGAGAAAATTCACTGCGGTAGGCAACGGAAGCCACAATATAAAAGTAACAAACGTAGAGCAGCCTTTCAGTGAGCTGTGGAAATGACAATAAAGTTGGACAGAGATAGACCAGAGGAGGCAGACGTGTCTGTCTCCTTATCTTTTGTTATATTCCTTGATTTCATTTTATGTAGACAGAACTTTCTTTTGGGTCAGGGCATAAACTAGAGTGAAGAAGTGAATACAAAAGTTGACTTTTTTGATAGAAAAATGTACGATTAATTTCAGATGTCTTGTATTGACAAGGCTTAAGATGGAGTTTATACTATTTCATATATTACATACTAGAAAAGTATGAAATAAAGAAGGGGCAAGAAATGGATTGGTTATTTATAGAACGAAACATACCTCTCTATATAGAGGCAACAAAACTGACATTGGGGATCGGGGCTCTGGGAGTCGTTTTGTCAGTGGTGATCGGATTCTTATGTTCCATGGTTCGCTATTATAGAGTTCCTGTGTTAAACAGGATTGTAGGGATTTATATAGAGCTTTCCAGAAATACGCCTCTGTTGATTCAGCTGTTTTTTCTCTACTACGGTCTGCCGAAGATCGGGATCAAGCTCAATGCTTTTATCATTGCCGTCATAGGACTGACCTTTTTGGGAGCCAGCTACATGTCCGAAGCTTTCCGGGGAGGACTGGAAGCGGTCAATAAGATTCAGGAGGAATCAGGTCTGAGCATTGGCCTTACCAAGTTTCAGCTGATGCGTTATATTATCCTGCCGCAGGCTTTGGCTATCGCCATGCCGTCGGTGGGGGCCAATGTGATCTTTCTTTTGAAGGAGACCTCTGTGTTCAGTGCCATTGCACTGGCAGACTTAATGTTTGTGGCCAAGGATTTGATCGGAATGTACTATAAAACAAATGAAGCGTTGTTTATGCTGGTCGTCGCTTATTTGATCATCTTACTTCCGATATCTGTGATTTTTAGTTTGTTAGAAAGGAAGGCTCGCTATGCTGGCTTCGGGAATTAATATTTTATTTGAAGGGAAAAACATGGTCCGTCTCATGTCAGGTCTGGCCGTGACAGTTAAGATTGCCCTGATCGCGGTGGTCCTGTCTCTGGTTTTCGGAGTGATCTTCGGGATCATCATGACTTCCAGGAATTTTATCGTTAAGGCAGTGTGCAGGCTTTATCTGGAGGCGATCAGGATCATACCGATCTTAGTATGGCTGTTTTTGTTTTATTTCGGATTAACAAGAGCGCTTGGCATTCATCTGGAAGGAGAATTTATCTCCATTGTGGTATTCACCATGTGGGGCACGGCGGAGATGGGAGATATCGTTCGGGGAGCCGTAACTTCTATGCCGAAGCACCAGACAGAGAGCGGCATGTCACTGGGACTTACGAAGCTTCAGATTTACCGCTATATTTTAGTCCCGCAGACGGTCAGGAGAGTGCTTCCGGGTGCGATTAATCTTGCCACCAGAATGGTGAAGACTACATCCCTTGTAGTGATCATCGGCGTGGTAGAAGTGCTGAAAGTCGGACAGCAGATCATCGAGGGCGGAATCCTGAACACCCCCACAGCACCGCTCTGGGTCTATGGATTTATATTTTTCTTATACTTCATCCTCTGTTACCCGATTTCGATCGTAGCAAAGAGGCTGGAAGCAAAATGGCAAAGTTAGGAGTTGGCAAATGGGTAATCAGTTATTGAAAATCAGTCATTTAAAAAAATCATTTGGGGAGACAGAGGTATTAAAAGATATCTCTTTTGATATAAATAAGGGAGAGGTAGTTGTCATCTTAGGCCCTTCCGGGTGCGGGAAGAGCACCCTGCTTCGATGTATCAACGGCCTGGAGGAATTCCAGGGCGGGGAGATCAGCCTGGACGGACAGAACCTTTCGGATGGGAAAGTGCCGTGGCATTTGATCCGCCAGAAGATCGGCATGGTATTCCAAAGCTATGACCTTTTCCCGCACATGACCATTTTGGATAATATTCTGCTGGGGCCGGTAAAGGCTCAGAAGAGAGATCCCAAGGAAGTGAGAGAGATGGCCGTTTCCTTGTTAAAAAGAGTGGGACTGGAAGAGAAAAAGGATTCTTATCCGAGACAGCTGTCAGGAGGACAGAAGCAGAGAGTTGCCATCGTAAGATCTCTCTGTATGAATCCTGAGATCATGCTGTTTGATGAGGTGACAGCCGCTCTGGATCCGGAAATGGTAAGAGAGGTTCTGGATGTTATGCTGGAGCTTGCAAAGCAGGGTATGACCATGGCTATCGTGACCCATGAGATGCAGTTTGCAAAGGCTGTGGCGGACCGTGTGATCTTCATCGATGAGGGCCGTATTGTGGAACAGAACACCCCGAAGGAGTTTTTTGAACATCCGCAGACGGAACGGGCACAGAAGTTTTTAAACATGTTTAATTTTGAGGAGATGAAAAAAGATGAAAAAATTTAGCAAGATTTTAGTGGTACTGGCAGTCCTAAGCATGGCTATCGGCCTGATGACAGGATGCGGAAGTAAAAAGTCTGACGAAAGCGACAACCAGTCTTCCGTGGAACAGATTAAGAAGAACGGAAAGATCAAGGTTGGTGTATTCAGCGATAAACCGCCATTTGGTTATGTAGATAAAAACGGAAAGAACCAGGGGTATGATGTGATGCTGGCCCGCCGTCTGTCAAAGGATTTATTCGGCGATGAAAACAAAGTGGAATTTGTGCTGGTAGAGGCGGCAAGCCGTGTGGAATTCCTCCAGAGTAACAAAGTGGATGTGATCCTCGCCAACTTTACTGTCACTGACGAGAGAAAAGAAGTCGTAGATTATGCTCTTCCATATATGAAGGTGGCTCTCGGTGTGGTATCACCAAACGGAAAAGTGATCACGGACGTCAAACAGTTAAAAGGAAAGAAGCTAATCGTAAACAAAGGGACAACGGCAGAGACATATTTCACCCAGAAATATCCTGACATTGAGCTTTTAAAATATGACCAGAACACAGAAGCTTTTAACGCGTTAAAGGACGGCAGAGGAGCCGCGCTGGCACATGACAATACGCTTGTTTATGCATGGGCAAGAGAAAACAAAGGATTCACCACAGGGATTAAATCTCTGGGAGAACATGACTTTATCGCGCCGGCTGTCAAAAAAGGAAATGATGATCTGAAGAAATGGCTGGACGAAGAGATCACGAAACTTACAAAAGAAGGATTCTTCGAGAAGGATTATAAGAAGACACTGCTTCCGGTATATGGAAAGACTGTTGATTCCGATACCATTATCATGAATGAAAAAGAATTAAAAGAATATAAATAAGATGGATCTGCCCGGGAAATATTGATTGTCTCCCGGGCAATTTTTTTTGATGATCTTTCTAAAATGGGGTAAGATCACGCCTCCTGACTGGGAATACATCAAGTGGCTTTCATGTGGAAGGAACCATCGGTGGAAGGCGCAAAGCTTGAGGTCAGGAACTCAGAAGGAGAAGAGGACATCGTTGGATACCAAAGACAAATGTAAAATATTGACAAGTTGAATCGGAGGAGATATAATAAAATAAAAAAATTAGGAGGGCGCCATGTTAAAGTTAGAGATAAAACTAGATGAAGCAAAAATTAAGTCAGAGCATAAATATGATGTAATCAGTATTTATCAAACTCTTGAAAAGAGTTTTTTTAAGTATGATATTCCTATGAATAAGGAAAAAGATGGGACATTGGTTTTTTACGGAAGAGGACATGCAAGAGACTATGGTGCCTTTGGAGCTGTCATAACTTCGCTGAAAGAAAAGGGTTGGTTCATGGACTATGTTATTAAGTGAGTATGGTATAATAGTGACGATGGGCTGAATGAAGAAGATTATTCTGTGGAGGATGTGCTGTACCACTATACAAGGAGAATAAGTGTTGCATGATGTCAGATCGTGAGAAAAAGTTTTACAAGGCAGTTTATTTTGATTTAAGTACCAGGGCTTTGGAAGAGAACTACTCCAGGCAGAGTCCTCAAAATGCATATCACCTAATTCGTAATTTTTTTCAAAAAGAGAAGTTTTCCCATGTCCAGTATTCAGGATATCATACTACATTTAAAACAACAGATTTATATGTGTATGATTTGATTCGTACAATGTCAGCGGAATTCCCATGGCTCCGTCTTTGCATCAGCAATTTTGAAGTGACGAATATAGGACGGAATCACGATTTGTTGGATTTATTTACCGGTGAGGCTGAGGAGATGGAGCCGCTCCCGTAAATTTAAAAAAACTAGTTGACGTTTTCGGTACCATATGATATATTACTACAGTATCACTGCCGAAGACAGCAGGTGCCGCAAGGCATAACGTAAACTACCTGCCGAGGATGATGATTAGTCAAAAGCTAATTGTGCCCTTTGTCTTTGCGGACAAAGGGCTTTTCTTATATTTAGATTCCACGCGGCGGTACACTAAAATAAATCAAGGAGGTGCACCATTTCATCATGGCAAAAGTAGAATTAAAACAACCTATCGTTAACGAAATCAAAGAATTGCTTACAGATGCACAGTCAGCAGTTTTAGTTTCTTACCGCGGTATCTCTGTAGAAGAAGATACAGCAATGCGTAAGGAATTAAGAGAAGCAGGTGTAGACTACAAAGTATACAAGAATACAATGATTCGTTTTGCGGTAAAAGATACGGAATTCGAACCGTTATCTGCTGATCTTACCGGACCGACTGCAATCGCTGTTTCTAAAACAGACGCAACAGCACCGGCAAGGATCCTGGCAAAATACGCAAAGAAGATCGAAGTATTCAACCTGAAATCTGCAGTTGTAGAAGGAACTTTCTACGACAAAGACGGCGTACAGGTTATCGCAAGCATCCCGTCAAGAGACGAATTACTTGCAAAATTCCTCGGAAGCATCCAGTCTCCTATTACAAACTTTGCTCGTGTTATTAAACAGATCGCAGAGAAAGACGGAGAAGCTCCGGCAGAAGAAGCAACAGAAGCGGCTGAATAATCAGCGGTTTACATTAAATTAATTATCAGGAGGAAATAAAAATGACAACTCAGGAAATTATTGAAGTTATTAAAGGTTTATCAGTATTAGAATTAAATGAATTAGTAAAAGCATGCGAAGAAGAATTCGGTGTATCTGCAGCAGCAGGTGTTGTTGTAGCAGCAGGCGGAGCAGCAGACGGTGCAGCAGCTGAAGAAAAAGATGAGTTCGATGTAGAGCTTACAGAAATCGGCGGAGCTAAGGTTAAAGTCATCAAAGTTGTCCGTGAAGTAACTGGTTTAGGATTAAAAGAAGCGAAAGAATTAGTTGACGGAGCTCCTAAAGTAATCAAAGAAGCTGCATCTAAAGCAGAAGCAGAAGACATCAAAGCTAAGTTAGAAGGCGAAGGAGCAAAAGTAACTTTAAAATAGTTCTTTGTTCAATATCTAATGTAAGAAAACTTCATGAAAGAATCGGCTGACTCTGTCAGTCCGATTCTTTTTGCGTCTGTCCAAATTAACGCTTGACATGCGATGGACACTGTGGTATTATTAGGCGATGCTTTAGTATGGGATTGTATGCCCATAGCCAAGCCTTTTTTTCGTTATTTAAATTGTGAGAGATTCGCACAATAAGTAGTATATAAACCATGTAGAAATCAAGAGGTGAACACGTCCATGGAAAAAAACAGAATTCAACCAATGAAATCGGGTACGAGCATAAGGATGAGTTATGCGAGACAAGATGACGTCTTGGAAGTACCGAACCTTATTGAAATCCAAAAGGACTCTTACAACTGGTTCCTGGGGGAAGGACTCAAAGAGGTATTTGAGGACATTTCTCCGATTGGGGATTACAGCGATCAGCTCAGCCTGGAATTCATCGATTTCAAGCTGTGCAGAGATGATATTAAATATTCCATTGAAGAGTGTAAGGAGAGGGATGCCACATATGCCGCTCCGATGAAGGTGAAAGTAAGACTTCATAATAAGGAAACGGATGAAATCAAACAGCATGACATTTTTATGGGCGATTTACCTTTGATGACTGACACGGGAACTTTCGTGATCAACGGAGCTGAGCGTGTTATTGTCAGCCAGCTGGTCCGTTCTCCTGGTATCTACTATGGGATTGCCCATGATAAGATCGGTAAGAAACTGTACTCTGCTACAGTTATACCAAATCGTGGAGCTTGGCTCGAGTACGAGACAGACTCCAACGACGTCTTTAATGTGCGTGTGGACCGTACTAGGAAGGTGCCGATCACCGTATTGATCCGTGCTCTTGGTATCGGGACCAATGCAGAAATCAAGGAATTATTTGGAGAAGAACCGAAGATCCTTGCAAGTATGGAAAAAGATCCATCTGATAACTATGAAGATGGTCTATTAGAGTTATATAAAAAGATCCGTCCGGGTGAGCCTTTGTCTGTGGACAGCGCAGAGAGCCTGATCAACAGCATGTTCTTTGATCCGAGACGTTATGACCTTGCCAAAGTAGGACGCTATAAGTTCAATAAGAAGCTGGCGTTCAGAAACCGTATCACGGGACATATGCTGGCGGAAGATGTCATTGACACCTCCACAGGAGAGATTCTTGCGGAAGCAGGGACGGAAGTCACACTGGAACTGGCAGACCAGATCCAGAATGCCGCAGTGCAGAGTGTATTGATCCAGACCGAATTCGGCAATACCAAAGTACTATCTAATATGACCGTAAACATGGACGAATATGTAGATTTCGACCCGGAAGAACTTGGCATCCATGAGAACGTTTTTTACCCTGTGCTGGAGAAGATCCTGGCAGAAGGTTTAAGCGGCGACGAATTAAAGAATGCAATTAAAAAGAATATCCATGATCTGATTCCAAAGCATATTACAAAGGAAGATATTTTAGCTTCTATTAATTACAATATGCATCTTGAGTATGAAATCGGAAACCATGATGACATTGACCACTTAGGAAACCGTAGGATCAGAGCGGTCGGAGAACTTTTGCAGAACCAGTACCGGATCGGACTTTCCCGTCTGGAAAGAGTTGTGCGTGAGAGGATGACGACCCAGGATATTGAGACGATCACACCTCAGTCTCTGATCAACATCAAACCAGTGACTGCGGCAGTGAAGGAATTCTTCGGAAGTTCCCAGCTCTCCCAGTTCATGGATCACAACAATCCACTGTCTGAGCTGACGCATAAGCGCCGCCTGTCTGCATTGGGACCTGGTGGATTGTCAAGAGACCGTGCCGGATTCGAGGTCCGGGATGTACATTATTCCCATTACGGAAGAATGTGTCCAATCGAGACCCCGGAAGGTCCGAACATCGGTCTGATCAACTCCTTAGCTACCTATGCAAGGATCAACGAGTATGGATTTATCGAAGCTCCATACCGTGTATTGGATAAAACAGATCCGGAAAATCCGGTTGCGACCGATGAGGTTGTCTATCTTACTGCTGATGAAGAGGATAACTTCGTCGTGGCACAGGCCAATGAACCTCTCGATGAGGATGGACATTTCGTCCACACCCATGTAACCGGGCGTTTCCGTGAAGATACTTCAGAATTTGATAAAGCAAACCTGGATCTGATGGATGTATCGCCTAAGATGGTATTTTCTGTAGCTACCTCTATGATCCCGTTCCTGGAAAATGACGATGCGAACCGTGCCCTCATGGGGTCCAACATGCAGCGTCAGGCTGTGCCGCTGCTTTCCACAGAAGCGCCGGTGGTAGGAACAGGTATGGAATCTAAGGCAGCTTTTGACTCTGGTGTTTGTATTGTTGCAAAGAATGACGGAGTGGTAGAGAAGTCTACCAGCACCAGGATCGTAGTCCGCAGAGACTCCGACGGCGGCAAGGATATCTACAATGTCATCAAGTTTGCAAGGAGCAACCAGGGGAACTGTATGAATCAGCGTCCGATCGTCTTTGAAGGGGATCACGTCAAAAAGGATGACATCCTGGCAGACGGTGCCTCCACTAAGAGCGGAGAGATGGCTCTCGGTAAAAACCCTCTGATCGGATTTATGACCTGGGAAGGTTACAACTATGAGGATGCAGTCCTATTAAGCGAGCGTCTGGTTCAGGAAGATGTGTACACTTCTGTTCATATTGAAGAGTACGAGGCAGAGGCCCGTGATACCAAACTTGGACAAGAAGAGATTACAAGAGATCTAGCAGGTCTTAGTGAGGATGTGTTAAAAGACCTGGATGAGAACGGTATCATCCGCATTGGAGCGGAAGTGCGCGCAGGAGATATCCTGGTTGGAAAAGTAACTCCAAAGGGAGAGACAGAGCTGACAGCAGAAGAGCGTCTGCTCCGTGCCATCTTCGGTGAGAAGGCAAGAGAAGTCAGAGACACCTCCTTAAGAGTTCCTCACGGAGCTTACGGTGTCGTTATGGATACAAAGATCTTTACAAGAGAAAATGGAGACGAACTGCCTCCTGGAGTAAATAAAACAGTCCGCGTCTACATTGCACAGAAGAGAAAGATCTCTGTGGGAGATAAGATGGCCGGACGTCACGGTAACAAGGGTGTAATTTCACGTATTCTTCCGGTGGAAGATATGCCGTATCTTCCGAACGGACGTCCGCTGGACATCGTGCTGAACCCATTGGGTGTGCCGTCACGTATGAACATTGGGCAGGTGCTGGAGATCCACTTATCCCTTGCGGCTAAAGTATTAGGATTTAATGTTGCGACTCCGGTATTTAACGGGGCCGATGAGAATGATATTGCGACGACACTGGAAATGGCTAACGACTTTGCCAATACCAGCTGGGAAGATTTCGAAGCGAAATGGACAGAACGCGTTGACGCAAGCGTGATAGATTACCTTAAGGCAAATAAGGATCACAGAAAAGATTGGGAAGGTGTGCCGATCGACAGTACCGGAAAAGTAAGATTAAGAGACGGACGTACCGGCGAAGAGTTTGACAGTCCGGTTACCATCGGATTCATGCATTATCTGAAGCTCCATCATCTGGTTGACGATAAGATTCACGCGCGTTCCACAGGTCCGTACTCTCTTGTTACACAGCAGCCGCTGGGAGGTAAAGCCCAGTTCGGAGGACAGCGTTTCGGAGAGATGGAGGTTTGGGCTCTGGAGGCTTATGGGGCATCCTATACACTTCAGGAGATCCTGACCGTTAAATCCGATGACGTCATCGGACGAGTGAAGACATACGAGGCAATCATCAAAGGTGATAATATCCCTGAGCCGGGTATTCCGGAATCCTTCAAGGTACTGTTGAAAGAGTTCCAGTCCCTGGCGTTAGACGTCAAGGTACTCGATGAAAATGCGCAGGAAGTAGAGATCAAGGAAAATGTGGACCTGGCTGAAAACAATCAGGACCTGAAGCCGATGATCGAAGGGGACAGCGTATTTAATAATTATGAAGAAAGCGAAGATTCCCTGGGAGCTTTAGGATTTAAAGAGGGGAACTTTGAAGATGGCGAAGACACTACTATTTCATAGGAGTGCAGTTAGAAGGAAGGAGCAACCTTAATGATAGGATCAAGCAACGAATATGCAAATCATAAAATTGCCTTTGATGCAATTAAGATCGGGTTGGCTTCCCCGGAAAAGATCCGTGAGTGGTCCAGGGGAGAAGTAAAAAAACCTGAAACCATCAACTATCGTACCTTGAAGCCTGAAAAAGACGGACTTTTCTGTGAGAAGATCTTCGGGCCGAGCAAGGACTGGGAATGTCATTGTGGTAAATATAAAAAAATCAGATATAAAGGTGTTGTCTGTGACCGATGCGGCGTAGAGGTAACAAAAGCCAACGTACGCCGTGAACGTATGGGACACATCGAACTGGCGGCTCCGGTCTCCCACATTTGGTATTTCAAAGGAATTCCAAGCCGTATGGGACTGATCCTGGATATTTCTCCAAGGAGCCTTGAAAAAGTATTGTATTTCGCCTGCTACATCGTTCTGGATGCAGGGGAGACAGACCTGGCTTACAAACAGGTACTGACAGAAAAAGAATACAGGGATGCCTACGACAAATACGGAACTTCCTTCCGTGTGGGGATGGGTGCTGAATCCATCAAGGAACTGCTGGAAGCCATTGATCTTCCGGCAGAGGCAAAATCCCTGAAAGACGAATTTAAGACAGCTACAGGACAGAAAAGGGCAAGGATCGTAAAACGCCTGGAAGTCGTGGAAGCCTTCTTAAACTCTGAAAACAACCCGGAATGGATGATCCTGGACGTTGTTCCGGTCATTCCTCCTGATATCCGTCCAATGGTACAGCTGGACGGAGGACGTTTTGCAACTTCTGACTTGAATGATCTTTACAGAAGGATCATCAACCGGAACAATCGTCTGAAACGTCTTCTGGAACTTGGAGCTCCGGATATTATCGTAAGAAACGAAAAACGTATGCTCCAGGAAGCGGTGGATGCTCTGATCGACAACGGCCGCCGTGGACGTCCGGTCACAGGACCAGGTAACCGTGCATTGAAATCCCTTTCTGATATGCTGAAAGGTAAACAGGGACGTTTCCGTCAGAACCTGCTTGGAAAACGTGTTGACTACTCAGGACGTTCTGTTATCGTTGTCGGGCCGGAACTGAAGATTTACCAGTGCGGTCTGCCAAAAGAGATGGCAATCGAATTGTTTAAGCCATTTGTAATGAAAGAACTGGTGGAAAGGAAACTTTCCCATAATATAAAGTCTGCCAAGAAGATGGTGGAAAAACTCCAGCCGGAAGTGTGGGATGTGCTGGAGGATGTCATCAAGGAACATCCGGTTATGCTGAACCGTGCACCGACTCTGCATAGACTTGGTATCCAGGCGTTTGAGCCGATCCTTGTAGAAGGTAAGGCCATCAAGCTGCATCCATTGGTATGTACTGCTTACAACGCCGACTTTGACGGTGACCAGATGGCTGTCCATCTTCCGCTTTCTGTGGAAGCTCAGGCAGAGTGCCGTTTCCTTTTATTGTCACCGAACAACCTGCTGAAACCTTCCGACGGAGGTCCGGTAGCCGTTCCTTCTCAGGATATGGTCCTGGGAATCTACTATCTGACTCTGGAAAAAGAGGGAGATAAGGGTGAAGGCAAGTACTTTAAGTCAGAAAATGAGGCATTTCTTGCCTACGAGAATAAAGCGATCACACTGCACGCAAGGATCAATGTAAGGCGTACAAAGGTCGATAAGAACGGAAATAAAATCTCTAAAGTCGTGGAATGTACTCTGGGAAGGATCTTATTCAACGAGATCATCATGCAGGACCTGGGATTTGTAGACCGCTCTGACCCGGAAAACGCCCTGAATCTGGAGATTGATTTCCATGTAGGAAAGAAACAGTTAAAACAGATTCTTGACAAATGTATCAACATCCACGGTGCTACCAAGACCGCGGAAGTGCTGGATGATATCAAGGCACTCGGTTATAAGTACTCCACAAGGGGTGCCCTGACAGTTTCCATCTCCGACATGACAGTGCCGGAAGAAAAGAAAGAAATCCTGGCAAAAGCACAGGATCAGTCAGAGTTTATTAACAATCAGTTCAAACGTGGACTGATGACTGAGGAAGAACGTTACAAGGCGGTTGTCAAGACATGGTTTGATGCCGATGATGTTCTGACCGACAAGCTGATTACAGGATTAGATAAATACAATAACATCTTCATGATGGCCGATTCCGGAGCCCGTGGTTCCAACCAGCAGATCAAGCAGCTGGCAGGAATGCGTGGACTAATGGCCGATACGTCAGGACGTACCATCGAACTGCCGATCAAGTCAAACTTCCGTGAAGGTCTGGACGTATTGGAGTACTTTATCTCCGCCCACGGTGCGAGAAAGGGACTTTCCGATACGGCTCTTAGAACTGCCGATTCAGGATACCTGACGAGACGTCTCGTAGACGTGTCCCAGGATCTGATCATCAGAGAAGCAGACTGCGGACTGGATCCGGACGGACAGATTCCGGGTATGTACGTGGAAGCGTTTATGGACGGACAGGAAGTCATTGAAAGTCTTCAGGACCGTATCACAGGACGTTACGCTGCTGAGGAGATCAAACATCCTGAGACAGGAGAGGTGCTTGTAAAGGCAAACCACATGATCACACCGAGAAGAGCAAAGACCGTCATTGATGCCGGACTTACTAAGGTTAAGATCAGAACTATGCTGACCTGTCAGTCCCAGGTGGGATGCTGTGCCAAGTGTTACGGCTCCAACATGGCGACCGGTCAGGCCGTACAGGTGGGAGAAGCAGTCGGAATCATTGCTGCCCAGTCCATCGGTGAGCCTGGTACACAGCTGACCATGCGTACGTTCCATGCCGGAGGAGTTGCCGGTGACGATATCACACAGGGTCTTCCTCGTATCGAAGAGCTTTTCGAGGCAAGAAAGCCGAAGGGTCTTGCGATCATCTCTGAGTTTGCAGGAAAAGTGCAGATCAAGGATACGAAGAAGAAACGTGAAGTTGTCATCACCAACAAAGAGACCGGAGATATGAAGGCGTATCTGATTCCTTACGGTTCCAGACTGAAAGTCATGGAAGGCCAGGAAGTGGAAGCCGGAGACGAGCTGACAGAAGGTTCCGTCAACCCGCATGATATCTTAAAGATCAAGGGTATCCGCGCCGTTCAGGACTATATGATCCGTGAAGTGCAGAGAGTATACCGTCTGCAGGGTGTAGATATCAACGACAAGCACGTCGAGGTCATCGTGCGCCAGATGCTTAAAAAGGTCCGCATCGAAGAAGGCGGCGACAGCGAGTATCTGCCAGGTGCCATGATCGACGTACTGGAATTTGAAAAGACAAACAGGGAGCTGGAAGAAAGAAACTTAGAGACTGCAAAGGCGGAACAGATCATCCTTGGTATCACCAAGGCATCTCTTGCCACAGACTCCTTCTTATCCGCAGCATCCTTCCAGGAGACAACCAAAGTCCTCACCGACGCGGCCATCAAAGGAAAGGTCGATCCGCTGGTAGGATTAAAGGAAAATGTTATCCTCGGAAAACTGATCCCTGCAGGAACCGGAATGAAACGGTACCGCAATGTTAAGATCAACACAGAAGAAGAAGAACTGACACTTGAAGACGAAATCGATTTCGAGTAGGGTTTTAACAGATCCCGCCCCTGGATTTTCCCAGTGGGCGGGGTTTGTGGTATAAAATGTTCGGAAATCCCCTTGACAAACGATTTTTGCACATTTATAATTAAAAAATGCGCGTAGATATCTATGTGCAACAACAGATCATAAGTAACTACAGCAGAAAACATGCATGGAGGTGAAAATTAATGCCAACTTTTAACCAATTAGTTAGAAAAGGGAGAAAGACATCTACTAAGAAGTCTACAGCACCAGCTCTTCAGAAAAGTTTTAACTCTTTAAAGAAGAAATCTGTAAACACCAGCTCTCCTCAGAAGAGAGGGGTTTGTACAGCTGTTAAAACTGCGACTCCTAAAAAGCCTAACTCTGCTCTTCGTAAGATTGCCAGAGTACGTCTTTCTAACGGTATCGAAGTAACAAGCTATATCCCAGGTGAGGGACATAACTTACAGGAACATAGTGTTGTTCTGATTCGTGGTGGTCGTGTTAAGGACTTACCAGGTACTCGTTACCATATCGTTCGTGGAACACTTGATACAGCAGGTGTTGCAAACAGAATGCAGGCTCGTTCCAAATACGGAGCTAAGAGACCGAAGAAATAATCAAACGAAACTAAATTGGTACAAAGCAGCGTAAGTCTTACGCTACCTTGTATAGTTGTGCCGGAAATGAATGTTTTCCCTGTAGTACAGGAGATAGATATAAATTCTGGCACGATCAGGCATTGAGCGCTTGAAGGCCGGCGGAAAGCCGGTAGCTGCGCAAGGATGAATGAGTACCGATGAATTAAGGCCGGCGGTATAAAATTTCTGCCGTTGGCAATTATTAAGGAGGGAAGAAACGTGCCACGTAAAGGACATATTGCGAAAAGAGATGTTTTGGCGGATCCTATTTACAATAACAAAGTTGTGACCAAATTGATCAACAACATCATGTTAGACGGTAAAAAAGGAGTTGCCCAGAAGATCGTATACGGTGCATTTAACCGTATTGAAGAAAAAGCTGGAAAGCCTGCCCTTGAAGTATTTGAAGAGGCAATGAACAACATTATGCCTGTGCTGGAAGTAAAGGCTAGACGTATCGGTGGAGCTACCTACCAGGTGCCGATCGATGTGCGTCCGGACAGAAGACAGGCCCTTGCACTCCGTTGGTTGACTTTATACTCTCGTAAAAGAGGAGAAAAGACAATGGAAGAAAGGCTTGCAAACGAAATCTTTGATGCGTCCAACAACACTGGAGCATCTGTAAAGAAAAAAGAAGACATGCACAAAATGGCAGAAGCAAACAAAGCATTCGCACACTACAGATTCTAATCTGGTGTGCGGGGCCTACCGCTTTATCCGAAAAACAATAGGAGGAAAAGATCTTGGCTGGAAGAGAATATCCATTAGAGAGAACCAGAAATATTGGAATCATGGCTCATATCGATGCTGGGAAAACCACTTTGACAGAGCGTATCCTCTATTATACTGGTGTAAATTATAAGATCGGTGATACTCATGAAGGTACTGCTACCATGGACTGGATGGAGCAGGAACAGGAGAGAGGAATCACGATCACTTCTGCAGCGACTACATGTCACTGGACTCTCCAGGAAAACTGCAAACCAAAAGACGGAGCATTAGAACACCGTATCAACATCATTGATACACCGGGACACGTTGACTTCACTGTAGAAGTAGAGCGTTCACTGCGTGTACTTGACGGTGCGATCGGTGTATTTGATGCAAAGGGTGGGGTAGAGCCACAGTCTGAGAACGTATGGCGTCAGGCAGATACCTACAATGTACCAAGGATGGCATTCATCAACAAGATGGACATCTTAGGTGCAGACTTCTACGGTTCCGTAGATCAGATCAAAGACCGTCTTGGTGCCAATGCAGTTATGATTCAGCTGCCAATCGGCAAAGAAGATGACTTCCAGGGTATCATTGACCTGTTTGAAATGAAAGCCTACATCTACAACGATGACAAGGGTGAAGATATTTCAATCACAGATATCCCTGAAGATATGAAAGATGATGCAGAGATGTATCACACTCAGTTAGTAGAACAGATCTGTGAGTTAGATGACGATCTGATGATGGAATACCTGGAAGGGGAAGAGCCATCTATAGAAGCATTAAAAGCAGCATTAAGAAAAGGAACATGTGAATGTAGTGCGGTTCCGATCTGCTGTGGTACTGCTTACCGCAACAAGGGTGTTCAGAAGTTACTGGACGCAGTTCTTGAGTTCATGCCTGCACCGACAGATATCGAGGCAATCAAGGGTGTGGATGAAGACGGAAATGAAGTCGTGAGACATTCTTCAGATGAAGAACCTTTCTCAGCGCTGGCATTTAAGATCATGACAGACCCATTCGTTGGAAAGCTTGCTTTCTTCCGTGTTTATTCCGGAACAATGAATTCAGGTTCCTACGTATTAAATGCAACAAAACAGAAAAAAGAGCGTGTTGGACGTATCCTTCAGATGCATGCCAACAAGCGTGAAGAGTTAGATAAAGTATACTCAGGTGACATTGCTGCGGCTGTTGGATTTAAGTTCACAGCAACAGGTGATACGATCTGTGATGAGAAGAGTCCAGTAATCCTGGAATCTATGGAATTCCCAGAGCCGGTTATCGACGTTGCGATCGAGCCTAAGACAAAAGCGAGCCAGGGCAAGATGTCAGAAGCTCTTGCAAAACTTGCAGAAGAAGATCCGACTTTCAGAGCTCATACAGATGAAGAGACAGGACAGACCATCATCTCCGGAATGGGTGAGCTTCACCTGGAGATTATCGTAGACCGTCTGCTCCGTGAGTTTAAAGTAGAAGCTAATGTAGGTGCTCCACAGGTTGCATACAAAGAGTCCTTCACAAAAGAAGTGGATGTGGACAGCAAATATGCAAAACAGTCTGGTGGACGTGGACAGTACGGACACTGTAAAGTACACTTTGAGCCAATGGATGCCAATGGTGAAGAACTGTTCAAGTTTGAATCCACTGTTGTCGGCGGTAACATTCC
The DNA here is from genome assembly GCF_005280655.1 of Anaerostipes rhamnosivorans. Taxonomy (NCBI): domain Bacteria; kingdom Bacillati; phylum Bacillota; class Clostridia; order Lachnospirales; family Lachnospiraceae; genus Anaerostipes; species Anaerostipes rhamnosivorans. The sequence goes on along the minus strand of NZ_CP040058.1, from coordinate 3,456,606 downwards.
GAAGGAATATATCCCGGCAGTCGGAGCTGGTATCGAGGAAGCTGCTCAGTGCGGTATCCTTGGAGGATTCCCGGTACTTGGTGTGAAAGCTACTGTATACGATGGATCTTACCATGATGTCGATTCCTCAGAGATGGCCTTTAAGATCGCCGGTTCTATGGCATTTAAAGAAGCAATGCAGAAAGCCGGAGCTATCATCTTAGAGCCGATCATGAGAGTCGAAGTTACAACTCCTGAAGATTACATGGGAGATGTTATCGGTGATATCAACTCACGCCGTGGACGTATCGAGGGTATGGACGATGTTGGAGGCGGAAAGATCATCAGAGCTTTCGTTCCTCTTGCGGAAATGTTCGGATACTCAACAGACTTACGTTCCAGAACACAGGGCCGTGGAAACTACTCTATGTTCTTCAACAGCTACGAGCCGGTACCGAAGAGTGTACAGGAAAAAATCATCGCTGACAAAACAAAATAAGCAGGTTTTTTTCATTAAAAATTTGCTTGAATTCTTCAAAGAAATGAAATATAATCAAGGGTAGGACGGCCTTTGGTAAGGTGAATCGTCGACCCGGTAGTAAATAATAATTTATCTATTTGCCCAAAGGGCTAATAAGGAGGACATTTAAAATGGCTAAAGAAAAGTTTGAGAGAACCAAACCTCATTGTAACATTGGTACCATTGGTCACGTCGATCATGGTAAAACTACTTTAACAGCTGCGATCACAAAGACATTAAGTGCCAGAGTAGAAGGAAACGCAGCCGTTGATTTCGAAAACATCGATAAAGCTCCGGAAGAAAGAGAACGTGGAATCACTATCTCCACAGCTCACGTAGAATATGAAACAGACAACCGCCACTACGCTCACGTAGACTGCCCAGGCCATGCCGATTATGTAAAGAACATGATCACTGGTGCTGCTCAGATGGACGGAGCTATCTTAGTAGTAGCTGCAACTGACGGTGTTATGGCTCAGACAAAAGAGCATATCTTACTTTCTCGTCAGGTAGGTGTACCTTACATCGTAGTATTCATGAACAAATGTGACATGGTAGACGATGAAGAATTATTAGAATTAGTAGAGATGGAAATCCGTGAGTTATTAAGCGAGTACGAATTCCCAGGTGACGATACACCGATCATCCAGGGATCTGCCTTAAAAGCTCTTGAAGATCCTAACAGCGAGTGGGGAGACAAGATCATGGAACTTATGGCTGCAGTTGACAGCTGGATTCCAGACCCACAGCGTGACACAGACAAACCTTTCCTTATGCCAGTAGAGGATGTATTCTCTATCACAGGACGTGGTACTGTTGCAACTGGTAGAGTTGAAAGTGGTGTTCTTCACGTATCTGAAGAAGTTGAAATCGTTGGTATCAAAGAAGAGACAAGAAAAGTTGTCGTAACTGGTATCGAGATGTTCCGTAAACTTCTTGACGAAGCTCAGGCTGGTGATAACATCGGTGCTCTTCTCCGTGGTGTTCAGAGAGAAGAAATCGAAAGAGGACAGGTTCTTTGTAAACCAGGTTCTATCACATGCCACACAAAGTTTACAGCTCAGGTATACGTTTTAACAAAAGATGAAGGTGGACGTCATACTCCTT
>NZ_CP040058.1:17500-92500 GCF_005280655.1 Anaerostipes rhamnosivorans | reverse complement strand
TCTTACCATTGCTGTCGGCAAATGTCAACAGCTTTTTTTCATTTTTTTGCATCTTTTTATCGAATCCTGCGGCGATATAGAAGAAGACCCCGGAGAAACGGCATAAAAACACCGTTTCTCCGGGGTCTTCAGTTGACTTTAAAAAGGAATCGCTCCCTTTAAAATCGAGATCACCGGGTTATTTTCCACCATAAACTGAAGCAGAGAGCTTGACTGCATCCATTGGCTGTACTCCTGCTGTAGGCCTACATACTGGCAAAGGTAAATAGCAAACAGCAAAAAGGATACCACGATCACTCCCTTCGCGAATCCCAGAACCCCTCCGAACAGATGATTAAACCATCCGATCACAGGAAGATCCCCAAACTTACTGATAATACCGACTAATATAGAAAACAAAATCTTAAGCACAACCACGATCAGCGCAAAAGCAATAAAATATGCAAGCTGATCTGTCAGTATATTTTGTTTCGAATTCATAAACATCTTTATGACGTACTGCTTTATGGTATCTGCGGTTGAATAGGCAATAGCAAATGTCAAAAGCCATGTAGCCAAGAGGAGCAGGGATTTTAGAAATCCCCTTTTAAACCCTCTGATCGTATCAAATATCAAGATCAGCAGTAATACAATTAAAATAATCTGTCCCATAATATCACCATCTATCGTAATCTAACTAACTGTGTTTTATCTTCAAATGTAATTAAGTATCGTTCCGCCTTGCCCGTAGGGGCCATAGACTGAATCCTCTTTTTAAAATTCTGCTGATACATCTCATGACCTGCAAAATTAATCATTGAACAATGATAGTTTCCAACAAACAGAACGCCGTCATTACCCAGGTACACATCGGAGAACTCCGTCTTGATCTCCTTCTCCATAACCATTTTGCCGGACCGGTTATATGCTTGTACCAGGTACTGTTCCTTGGAAGACTTCTTTTTGTTCTCAAGGACCAGCGCAAAATGAGAGTCATCCGCAGCCACACTTTTGATCCTTGAATCTATTATAATCTCTTTTTGTTTCGAAGGTGTGTCCTTTGTGTTAAAAATAATTGTCTTATTATCTCCGATGGCACACACTGTATTCTGGCCCATAAACTGAATCTTAGGAATGACCGTATCCTTAAAATCAAATCCTGCCAGAAGCCTGTCTTCTTTTTCCTGTCCTTTTTCTCCGAAATCATAAAATGCTACCCGGTTCTTCGTCTGCAGTCCGTCCACTACCAGATAGCTGACGGCGAGCATTTTACCGTCATCTGACAGATCAATATCCAGAGGATAACCATTTTCGTCCACTGTGGTCTTGATCGTCACCAGCTTCTTTTGAGAAGCATCATAGAGTTCTATATAATTTTCATCGTCCCCCTGCAATATAGCAGCGATCACGCCCTGTTCCGCCACTTCCACATCGCTGATCGCATATGAGGTAGAAAATCTTTTTACTTTTCCGCTACTGTCATATAGAAGAATCTCATTTCCATTCTTGTATGCAACCACGATGTAATCACCGCAGTATGTAACAATCGGATTCTTAATGGAATAAGCTTTTTCCCATATTGTTTTTCCGTCCCCGTCAATAAATGATATGCCGTCTTCATTATAGCTAATGGAACCGCTCTTATACGCAAAGAACTTTGTTGTGGAATCTACATGCTTTGCGATGACTTTTTCTGTCTTAAGCGAATGGTACGTTCTATACCGGTATGCCAGAAAGATCGCCAGCAGTACTACACAAAAAATACCCAAAAGAATCCATCTCTGTTTTTTCCGGATCTGCTTTTTCCGGATAGAATTCTGCATTGCTTCCCTGCTGTTTGTATAAAGAGAAAATCCTGATTTTATCCTGTGGTCCATAGTAAAACCTCTGTATTTTTAATTAACATTATCAATTTCACGCTTTATTATACATGATTTCACTTTGTTATACTAGGAATAATTAGTTTCTGTCCCGGATAGATATTTTCCTTCGGCCCAATCCGGTTGGCATCCAGAATCTTATACATATACTTTCTGGTACCGTACATCTTACGAGAAATTGAAACCAGGCTGTCCCCTTTTTTTACAACATAAGTCTGGCTGCGGCTGACCGTCTGTGTAGATTTCTGTGTTGCCGTAGTGGCAGAAGCCGCGGTGGTAGCCGATGCAGCCGTCCTGGTACTAGCTGATGTTTTTTTATTCTGCTCCGTCGTGGTTCCTGTCTCTGAGCCGCCCGCCTCCTGAGTATCCGCCGGGAGCTGTTTGGTTGTTGTCCCTGATCCCTTGTTTTCTTCATCCATGGAAACATTATCTTTGACTCCTCTTCCCATGGTTTCCACTGCGCCGTGGATCGCATCACCAAAAGAAGAACCATTGTCCAGTCTGGAGTAATAAAACATTCCCCCTGCCAGGATCAAAACCAGAAGCATAGCCGCGCTGGATGAAAACCGCTTCATCCTATCTTTTGTCTTGCTGCTCTTCTGCTTTTCCTGGACGATCGTGCGGAATTGCCGAACAATCTTTTCATCCCGTTTTGCCTCCAGCATATTCTCATATGACACAACTTCCTTGAGCTTCTGGTTCCTCTCGATCAGATACTCCTGCATCATCGGGTTTTTTTCATAATATATGTAATAACCGCTCTGCCGCACAAGATCTTGTCCGCGGTAAACATAAAAAGCATCCTCTCCCTCCAGATGGTCTGTCATATATAGAACCTTACCATCCCCCGGGAAGTTTTCAAAATGCGTCTTCTTGATCTTGTCATTGAGCCGCACTGAGAATCCCATTCTGGAAAGCGCCCATCCAATGACATCAAGATCCGGGAAAAACCTTTCTTTCTTCTGGTAGATTTCCCTCCATACCTTATCATCGAATACAGTCTCGTCCAAATCCAACTCTATATTCTGCCCCTCAACAGCACCTCTGATAAATATCACAGTTTCATTATCAATACTTTTCTTTTCTCCAAATAATATGGCCCCTCTTACAAAAGTGTTCTTGTCCGTCGTCAATGCTTTTAAAAATGTAACTACAAAGTCTTCGATATAAACCTTTGTGGTTCCTACAGGCCCGCCGATCTGTCTGATGTTCTTCGGCAACTGATTTTCTGCTCTCACGAAAAAGCCTCCCTTTCCTCTTTAATACCAAAGACTTTATCACAGTATTTTCAATTTTTTTATCAAAGGGCGTCGACAGAAGAAAATAATTTTCTCCCTCTTTGGAGACGGAAACTTCTAAAACACAGTGTGTCCTGGGGGAGTTTTTTTATAAATTTCATCTATTCTCTAACGAACTGCCAGTAAGCCTGAACGAATATACGCGCGAAGGGTATAAAATGCGGTGTGCCCTGTGGGTATACCTTATCGTGCGGAGCACGCTCACCCGAAGGGTATAAAATACGGTGTGCCCTGTGGGTATACTTTTTTTATTTATGTATAAACTATATGGAGCGTCTTATCAGGCGGAAATGTTATTTAAGAAATGATTGGAGAACGCAATGCGCATTTCAGACCGAATATCCTATTTTAATCCAAAAAGCAGGGAGGCAGGGACCTTGCTGCAGGCGGATTTGATCCGCAGGATTCAAATACAAAAAAATGACAGCCAGCCAGTGGTGGTCCTCTGTGTAGGTACGGACCGTGCTACCGGTGACTGTCTTGGACCCCTTGTAGGGCACCAGTTGATGGCATCTTCTTATTATAAAGTTTTCGGAACTCTGTCTCAGCCTGTCCACGCAGGGAATCTGGCTCAGACAATGACTGACATCTACCACACTTACAAAGAACCTTTTGTGATCGCTGTTGATGCCTGCCTAGGCTCTATCGACCACGTAGGCTTTGTGACAGTGTCATCCATGCCTCTGTTTCCGGGACAGGGTGTGGATAAGGAGCTTCCTCCTGTGGGGGACATCTCCATTACAGGCATTGTAAATTATACGTCAGAAGCAAATTTTAATACAATACAGACCACAAGGCTTCACACCGTCATGGAGCTGTCCTCTTATATTGCATGTGGAGTAGAAGACTCTGTCCGGTATTTTGCGAAACACGCTGCTACAACTTAGCGCACTCACATATCCAGCTTCATGTCTCCCTGTTTGATAATCCCCATACGCCTCATCCCTTCTGATATAAAGTAGGTTAAAAGCGCCGGGGCAATAATATGCATGCCAATGATCATAACCGCTGTGGAAGCCGGAGAACCCCCGCCGGCTACCATGGTTTTATAACCCATGATCTGCCCTACCAGCCCAGCTGTGCCCATGCCAGAGCCGATTGCATTGTTTGTCATCTTTAATACTATAGTAGAAACCGGACCAAGAATCGCGCTGGTGAGGATCGGCGGAATCCAGATCCACGGCTTCCTGACGATGTTCGGAACCTGAAGCATGGAGGTCCCAATCCCTTGAGCAATCAAACCTCCCACTTTATTCTCCCGGAAGCTTGCCACTGCAAATCCTATCATCTGCGCACTGCATCCTACAGCCGCAGCTCCGGCGGCAATTCCAGAAAGATTCAATATCACACCCAAGGCTGCTGAACTAATCGGCAGAGTGAGTGCCATTCCCATCAGTACAGAAACTACAATCCCCATAAGAAACGGCTGCTGTTCAGTCCCCCACCGAATCAAATCTCCCAGACGTGCCATGAGCTGGCTGATCCATGGTCCCAAAAATAATCCCACAGCACCGCCAGTCAAAATGGTAGTGAGAGGTGTCAGCAGAATATCAAGCTGAGTTCTGCCTGAAATCAGGCGCCCCAGTTCAATCCCTACATAAGCAGCCAGAAAGGCACCCAGAGGTTCACCCGGGCCTGATAAGGCAACTGCACCCTTGACCACCAGGGTCCCGGCCACGATCTTAGACGCATAGGCGCCGATCATACCAGCAACGGCTGCTGAGACCGTCACTAATACAGGTTCCTGAAACCTTGAAGCAACCCCGACTCCAATACCTGCCCCTGTGAGAATCTTTGCAGCTGCCGCGCCTGTAACGAGAAGCTGTCCGATATTTCCACCCGCTAAAACTCCCACCTGCTCCAATATGGTGCCGATGATCAGGGTTGCGAATAGTCCCTGCGCCATCCCGGACAATCCATCAATAAAGAACCGTTTTAATATCTTCATATGTTAATCTCCTCTATTATTCTTCGTTTAAAGTCATTTTAAATCATTTTCCCTTTTACTACAATATTGACTGTTTTATATTTATCTTCTATTATACATAATATATATAGAAAGAAAGCAGGTAAACTTATGTTCCGAATGTGGGGGAAACTAATGAAAAGTAACCGGCTGCTGAAAGACACTGTGATCAGTGTGGAGGATGCCGGTTTAAACCGTACCCGAAAGGTGTACAAGGCACTTGAAGACATTTGTTATGAATTTGACCTACCGAAGCCCCTCTGGTTAGAAGCAAACAAACATGAATTTATATCACACGATAAAACAAGGTTTTATCATGACAGTTTTATAGAAGATATCAACTTCGATTTTCTAGAAATTCAGGTCATCGAAGAAGATGAAAGCCTTTAGAATATTTCTACGGGCTTTTTTTGTACAAGCTTTACAAAATCAGGAAACATATCTATAATGAGAGATATAGATATAGAGATACAAACCATGAACGGGGGAAGAGGGAGAGAATGGAAATGATACGCCGGAAGAATAAACCTCCTACGAAGAGCGCTGTTGACTATATTGAATTGCTCTACAACAAGTATGCATCAAAGTTGAAGTTCGTAGCGAAACAGTATATTCATGATGACACCTTGGCTGAAGATGTACTACAAAATGTTTTCGAGAAAGCTTTGCTTTATTCTGAAAAGATTATGGAATTACCAGAAGATAAGGCATTTACATTTCTTTATGTCATAGTTCGCAACACTGCATATGACATGATCAAGGTTGAGAGCAGAAATAATCACGAAGAACTGACTTACGAGGATGGCGAAGATTCAGAACATTTAATTGATCCGAACGACCACTATCTGGAATTTATAGACTTGAAAGTAATGAGAGACAAGATTGAAAAGCTGCCGACGAATCAGCAAACTGTACTAATCTTGCACTATTACTACGGATTCAGTTTTCTGGAAATAGCTACACTTTTACAAATCTCGGAACTGGCTGCAAAGAAACGGTGCAGTCTAGCCCGCAGTTCCTTACGTGCTCTATATGAGAAGGAGGGATTGAGTTATGAGTACAAAAGATAAAAAAGACAGAAATGAAGAATTGTTTGACCATATGATTAAATATGGTACAAGCGAATGGGCTGACGACATCTCTCCTGACGATATTCCGGAAGAAGATCTGTCTAATCAACTAAACCAAAAAATGGGCACGATGTTCGCGTCCGCGCGAAAAAAAGCAAACAGAAAACGCCGTTTTGTCACCGCACGAAGAGTTGCTGCTGTATTTTTAGTTTTCCTTACAATGGCATCTATTACTGTGATGAGTGTAGAAGCTTTTAGGGTTCCGGTTTTGAACTTTATATTTAAAAGCAATAAAGATAATAATAGCCTAACCGAAATAGAACCTACAACTAAAGATCCTGACTTTACTTTTAAATATATACCATCAGGATATCATTTTGTCAAAAAGACCGTCGCAGAAAACAATTCTTATTTTATGTATGAATATAAAGACAATAATGATAATTGGATTTCTATAGAATTAAATTCTGACATATCATCAAAAAATTATTCTGCTATCGATAAAACAGATTATGTTCAGTTTGTAAACAACCATACCAGTTATTATTTCTTACAAGGTGAAAGCAAACAGTTACTTTGGTATCAAAATAAATTTATACATAAAATCAGTTCTAGTCTTTCAAAAGACGAATTATTAAAAATTGCTGTTAACATTAAATACAAACAATAAATATTTTATACTAATCACTAGCTATAAAGTCCTTTAGGCCAAATAAATTTGACCTAAAGGATTTTTTTAATACCTAATTATGTTAGCTAAATTCTGTTCTTTAATTTTCTCTCCTGATTTTTATTAAACCTATTTATTAGATAGCGCTATACAGTTCACCTTTTCATTCTTTTCTCGGTTTTACAAGTAGTAAGGATAAAAAGGAGGAATAATGAAAAGACTATCTATTAATTTGGTTTGCGCTGTTTTTCTCGTCACTTTTATTTTAGGTTCATCTTCAAATACAAATCGCGTTTTCGCATCTGAAGTGAACCCACCAATTACTACATCAAATTTCATTACTGTAATTACACCCCAAACACTTTTTCCTTTTAGTTATAGTAAAAATACTGATCTTGCAAGCGCTAGTACAAATGTAACAATAAGCAAAGGTAGAGCATATTTTTACACAGGTGCCGTTCCAATAAAAGGAAGCTATTATACCACTATTACAATGAAACTACAAATTTATAAAGGCGGGTCTTGGAAGACTATTAAATCTGGAAGCGCAAAAGGAAAAGGTTCTCAAATGTTTTCCAACCATTATTATGTATACAAAGGTTATAAATACAGGGGAAAAAGTACTATTAAGATTTATAAATCAAAAGGTGGAAGCCTATTACATCAAAAGACCCTTACGACAAGCACTAGAAAATATTAAGAAAAAAATCCTTACTATAAATAAAAAGAGACGAAATTCTTCGTCTTTTTTTATTAAAAAAAGTTCACCTTTTTGTTCTAAAAACAGTTTCTATTATAGAGGGATATTTTTCAGCCATTATTCCTGAGAACATATTAACTATTTAATTATTTTTAAGAAAGGAAAACCATCCAAATCACAAACCATTCTAAAATATTGGTTAAGCAGGTGTGGAAACCTGCTTTAATGGCTGGATTCATCCCTCTTGCTGATTCTTTAAGGTTACTAGTGCCTTTAGACTTAGTAGGCAGGATGGCCAATGTATTCATGATAACATTGGCCCTTCTGCATTTTTATAATAAACTTTCAAAACACTATCACTTTTTCCATATTATTTCAGTTTCTATTATAAGAGGGCATTGACAACAGATTGTGACTATTTCGTTGGACCTCATTCTCTCTCTCATAAAAAATGGCCAATGAAGTCTTTGCAATCTGTTGTCAATGCTCTTTTCCAAAAAATAAAAGGACAGAAACCTCATTCATTTTGGTTTTTGTCCTTTTATCTATTTAATTGAATAAATCAAATCCAAAGCTTCATTAACAGTGAGATATCCTACAATATGTATCTGATATTTATGAATATTTCCAAGTATAGACAAGGATTCTTTACCTTTATATATATAGAATTTACCCCCCTCATAATTTACTACTTTAATCTTCCTTCTTTTTTCTGCAAAGTACACTCGTGTATTTCCATCCTGACCACTACAATCTTCCACTACATAATAGAAATTCTTATTTCCTTTCTTATAGGTTGCAAGTGAAGCTCCTACTTCTGTTCCTAAAACCTCTATAGTAAGCTCCTCTAATTTCCAACCTTTAGGACTTTTTCTGGGATACACGACTCTGCCATTACTAATTTCATCTACTTCATTCCACGAAGTAACCTTTTTATTTTGAAATTCTCCGTTCTGTCCATTTTCCTGAGACTCAGCATAATTCTTTATCTTCATTAAAATATCAAAAATCGATTCTCCATCTGAATCATGAACGTTAATGTCTACTACTGTTGCTTCTTCCTTGATTTGATCGAAATAATGAAAGATAGATTTTCCTGTAATCGCATAACAAATAACTTGTGCTGATATAATAAACACAAGAACAAATATAGCCGCTTTTGCCGCAATAGAGAGATACTTTTTCTTTCTTCTGCTCTTTTGTTCATTTCTTCTTTTTAAATGCTCACAGTAAAACTCTCCCCGTTCCAACCGCTGCTCGTATTCCAGTGGATTGATACATTCTAAAATATGTTCAATGTGATTAAGTTTTTCATGATCTGGTTCCAGCTTCAGGAATTCTGTCATCCATTCCAGTTCCCATCGTTTCTTTACAAATCGCCTCATCTTTTGTACCCATTCCTAGTTAAATTTGATTAGTTTTACTATTATAACAGAAGATAACAGAGGTATAAAACACATAGTGCTTTTTATATAGCCTCTATGGCTTTGAGCAACAGCCAACCCACGAGGGCAATTCCCAAAAGTTCTGCTGTATACAAAATAATGACTTTACGTTCTTTGAATGATTTACATGTAAGGAAGCAGATAACAATAACAAAAGTACAAAATACAGCGAGTAAAACAGCGAATAGAGAAAATTCCAAATGAAAGGCTATTTCAGCCACATGACATACAGCACTTAACAAAGCGAAAACTACAAGCAGCATAACGTAATTTTTCTTTTTTTCAAATTCCTTCTCTGTTTCTAGCATTTTGTCATTAATCAGTGGTTCCCCTCCTTTCTTACCATCATGTCCGCTTGCGTTCCCAAATCTCTCTCTCTATCTTCTCCTTTGTCCCGTCCGATACATCATCTTCCTGAATATCTTCCGAATGGATTTCCTCCACAAGCTCTTTGATTGCCTCTTCCATGATCTCTTCAAAGCTTTTCTTCTTCATTATATGACCCCTTTCAAAATAATTATAGATTACACTTCTATGTCCTCTAAAATCCCCTATAGGTGTCACATAATTTAATATTTTATTTTCAGCCAAACATGACAAATATAAACAGCTGTTTCCTGGCTTTCCTTCGGATTCTGGCCAGCTTTGATTTTACCGCCTGATCCGTACTTTTCCGAAACGCTGCCAATTCATTTAAAGAAAAACCTTTGATATAAAAATCATAAAACAGTTTATATTCATCCTCTGTCAGTATATTCTTCAGGTCTGTTGTCAGCAGCCCGCTGTAGTCATCCTCAAACTTTTTATTCAGCGCAAACAAATTTTCATCTGTCAGTATCTCGTTGATCTTATGTTTCCGTTCAAACACATGATAAGTTTTATACTTTGCAGTCTGCTTTAACCACCCGATGGGATTTTCATGCTCCGAAAGTACTTCAATCTTCTCAAAAGCAGTGAGATATACCTCCTGCAGGACATCATAGGCCTCCTGATGGTCCCAGTAGAATACCCCTTTCATATACTTGAGCATCTCATCATAGCTTTCGTTGTATAGTCTTTCAAATACCTGTTCTCTTGCTGTGCGATCCATGTTGTCTCCCCGTCTTTGATCTATTATAATATGTCGTTTCTTTACAGAATAACAAAAACTATCTATAAAAGCAAAAACAGCATATGGCATAACTCTTAAGGCTATGCCATATGCTGATCTCTTCTTCTTACAGACGGCTTTTCTTCCGTCTACGTTACTTATGGACAATCATAGTATATGAATTAAGCGTTTACTCGGCTCCCTCTTCCGGCTGTGTTGCGTCTACATCTCCAAGTCTCATGGCTTCATACTGTTCCAAGATCATGGACTGGATTGTATTTCTCGTTGCCGAATTGATTGGATGGGCAATATCACGGTATTCCCCATCGGCAGCTTTGCGGCTTGGCATTGCGATAAACAGTCCCTTTTCTCCTTCAATGACTTTGATATCATGTACCACAAATTCATTGTCAATGGTAATAGAAACGACTGCTTTCATTTTCCCTTCTTTTGCTACTTGTCTGATACGTACATCTGTAATTTGCATGTTGTCTTCCTCCTAGTTTTCAATAATATAGCTGATAATCTGTTATGCGGGCGCTCTTTTCTGTCTCCTTCCCATTTCACACCGCAAAATAAACCCACTCTCGACACGTTCCGCTCATACTATGATTCCCACGGTAAACATCCATACTCTAAAACAAAGCACCTGCTGTCTTCCAAACTTCAAATAGGAAGTCAGTCCTGATGCTTGTGCAGGGATCAACATCGTACATGCTATCTTATATAATCTTTATTATAGCATCTCCATCGTGAATTGTGAACAAATTTTATGATATATCTTCACTAAAATTATTATATTTTACTATTATGAAATACAAAAAGCGACCTATTCCCCATCAATGTGTACACCTTTTTCTGCTGAAACTCCTTATTCTCATTTCCTTCCTTGCAACTTGTTTTTTTGTGCACTATAATAGAAAAAACACAATTTATAAATTCACAGAAAGGTTAGGAATTCCTATGTATCAGATAGATTTCAAGAAACCAATTCATATTCATTTTATGGGGATCGGAGGCATCAGCATGAGCGGTCTGGCCGAAATTCTCCTCCAGGAAGGATTCACTGTTTCCGGCTCCGATATCCGTTCTTCCGACATGACAGAGAAACTGAGCTCCATGGGTGCTAAGATCTTAATGGGACAAGTCGCAGAAAATATCACCGATGATATTGATCTGGTAGTTTACACGGCGGCTATCCATCCGGAGAATGAAGAATACAAAGCCGCTGTCTCAAAAGGCATTCCGCTGATGAAACGCGCAACCTTACTTGGTCAGATGATGCATAATTACAAGAATGCCGTTGCAGTATCAGGAACTCACGGCAAGACTACCACGACTTCTATGCTCTCCCACATCCTGCTGGCAGGAGATACGGACCCAACCATCACAGTCGGAGGAATCCTGGATATCATTGACGGCAATATCCGAGTGGGTCATTCCAATGTTTTTGTCACCGAAGCCTGCGAATATACAAACAGTTTTCTTGAATTTTTTCCGAAGATCAGCGTAATCTTAAATATAGAAGAAGACCATATGGACTTCTTCCATGATATTGACGAGATCAGGGAATCTTTTAAGAAATTTGCCCATAGACTGCCGGAGGACGGTCTCCTTGTGCTGAATGGAGAGATCGATGACATTTCCTATATCGTAGACGGTCTAAAAGCTGGGTATGTGACTTATGGTATTGACAATGACAATTTTACCTATACTGCTAAAAATATTTCTTATGATTCAATGGGACACGGCCACTTTGACTTGTATAAAGAAGGCTCTTTTGTGGATTCTTTGTCATTAAACGTGAATGGACTGCATAATATTAATAATGCGCTTTCAGCTGTGGCTGTAGCTGATTTCCTGGATCTTCCTATGGAAACTGTAAAAGCAGGGCTCCTGACCTTCTCCGGTGCCAAGCGGCGATTTGAGTATAAGGGGACCTGTCAGGGATTTACCGTGATTGATGATTATGCACACCATCCCACCGAGATCAGTGCAACACTGAATGCATGCAGAAATTATCCCCATGAAGATCTGTGGTGCGTCTTCCAGCCTCATACCTATACAAGAACTAATGCATTTCTGGATGACTTTGCCCAGGCACTAAGCAAGTGTGACCATGTCATCATCACCGATATTTATGCAGCCAGGGAAAAAGACACTGGACTGGTCCACGCAAAGGATCTGGCGGAAAAAATCAAGGATTTTGGTACAGACGTTCGATATATTAAGGATTTTCAAGAGATAGAAAAATTTATTTTAAAAAATTGCAAAAAAAATGATTTGTTGATAACTATGGGGGCCGGAAATGTTGATTCTATCGGCAATGAGTTGGTAAAGAAATAGTTATCCACGTTATCCACAGGGTTATACACAATTGTGTATAACTTTTCCTGTGGATTTTTCTTTATTTTTTCCACAGACAGATTTTTTAGATAAGGCTTGTCTTTCTGCGGATCCTATTTAGTTATCCACGTTATCCACAGTTTCCACAATTATTCTGTGGATTACTCTGTGAAAAGTGCGGCTATTTACAATTCTTTCGGTCTGCGTTATAGTTCTTTTAGATTAAAAAAGAGACGTATGAACTTGATGTTAGGGAGATGGATTTATGAGCAGTATTAATGTAACGACAACATATCCAACCGGCGGTACTTTGCTGCCAAATGCCTTTGTGGATTACTATATGATCAAAGCCAACGGTGAGTACGTGAAGGTATATATTTACCTTCTTCGTATGGTTTCCAATGGGCAGAAATTCAATATACCTTGTCTGGCGGATCTTCTTGAGCTTACAGAACGAGATATCTGCCGTGCCCTTAAGTACTGGAAGAAAGAAAACCTGCTGGATCTGGTCATGGATGGAGGAGAGATCCGTTCCATTAAACTGCTCCCCGTTTCCACGGCCCTGACGATTGACGCAGACGATCTCAAGGAGCCGGAAAAAGAAGAGCCTGCACCAGCACCGGAATTAAAGAAGGAAGTCCCAGTGGCGGCTCCTTCCGTGAAAGCGATTCCTGCCCTGAGAACCTTAACACCTTCTCAGCTGGCACAGAAGAACAAAGATGATAAGTTTTCTTATCTGATCTACATCGCAGAAATGTACATAGGACGGCCGCTCACCGCCAACGATTTAAATACTCTCTCTTATTTTTACGATGATCTGGCAATGTCACCGGAATTGATTGAGCATCTGGTGGACTACTGCGTATCCAACGGAAAGAAAAATTTCCGCTACATGCAGTCCGTAGCCATTGCCTGGTATCAGGAGGGTATTCATACTGCAGAAGAGGCCAAGCTCCACTGCCAGAATTACCAGAAAGAATATTACCAGATCATGCACGCTTTTGGTCTGAATAATCAACCGGCTCCGGCTCAGATCGAGTATATGAAACGCTGGCTCAAGACCGATGGCTTTGACTTGAGCATTGTCATTGAGGCCTGCAACCGCACGATACGCTCCATCGGACAGCCCAAGTTCCAGTATACAGACAGTATCCTGAAGAAATGGAAGGACAACCATGTGGTATCCCTGGATGATGTGAAGAAGCTGGAAAGCCGCCCGGGAACTGTTGCTAAACCGGGAACACCTCAGATAAACAACCAGTTCCATAACTTTGAGGAACGTGATTATGATTTTGATGAGTTGGAGAAACAGCTGTTTGAAAAACAGATACACCCTGTAAAGGAGGACTGAGATGTCCCTGACCAATGCACAATATCAGGAAATTATGCGGATGTATGAGACACGACGTCTCAGCAACTATAACCTTTCCAGAGAGCGCAGGCGTGAGGTTTACGCTCAGATTCCTGAGATGAGGGATCTGGACCGGGAGATGACCCATAATTCTATACTCCTCGGAAAGCAGCTGGTCACAGCTAAAGATCAGCAGTCCACAGACCTATGCCGACAAAAAAACCAGAAGCTGGCTGACCAAAAGCGCCAGCTTCTTTTGGACCGTGGATTTTCAAGAGACTATCTGGATCCCGTTTATACCTGCCCTGACTGTAAGGACACAGGTTATATCGGCACAAAAAAGTGCCACTGTTTCCGTCAGGCTGTCACCCGCCTGATTTATTCTGATTCCAACATGGAGCATGTCCTTGCGAAAGAGAATTTTACTCATTTTAACGATCAGTACTATTCGGACCTGCCTCTGGATGGCGGACGCCCTTCCCCGAGACAGAATATTCATGCGGTGGTAAAACAGTGCCATGAGTTTATCCAGCGTTTCCCGTCTGCGGAGAACCTGCTTCTTACCGGCTCCACAGGCACTGGTAAGACATTTTTAAGCCATTGCATAGCAAAAGAGATCATGGACCAGGGCTTTACCTGTGTTTACGTGACAGCCTTCCAGCTGTTTGATATACTGACCTCCCAGGCCTATCAGAAGCGCAAGGATGAGCTTCCCATGTCTTATCAGCTTATTTTTCACTGCGACCTGCTGGTCATTGATGATCTTGGAACAGAGCTTAACAATGCCTTTATCACCTCGCAGCTGTTCCATTGCCTGAATGAACGGCACTTAAAAGAGAAATCCACTCTGATTTCAACAAATCTGTCCATGAGGAGCCTAAAAGACCGCTATACAGAGCGGATTGTCTCCAGGATCATTGAAAACTATACAATATGCCGATTATACGGCGAAGATATCCGTTTAAAGAAATCTTTTTCCCGCAAGCCTTGACGGAATTACACCAGGAGTGATATAAAAAGAGTGAACAAACCACAAAGGAGATTAATAATGAGACGATCTGACCGAAACTTTAAAACCCTTCCTGACGGCAATCTTGGCATCATCGCTATGGAAAGCTGTAAAAGCCTTGGAAATCTGATAGACAAGTATATTACCGGATGGCGCGGAGATGAAGCTCCCCGCTATAAGGACATGCCTGGCTATGATGAATATTACAAGGAAAGCTATCTTCTGGACGCAGGCTGCCCTCGCTTCGGCTCCGGAGAAGCAAAAGGCATCATCCGTGAATCTGTCCGCGGAACTGACCTGTACATCCTCGTTGACGTGCTGAATTATAGCATTAAGTATTCCCTGTGCGGCCACCAGAATTCTATGTCTCCGGATGACCATTTTCAGGATTTAAAGAGACTGATCGCAGCCAGCGGAAGCAAAGCCAAGAGAATCAGTGTCATCATGCCTTTCTTATATGAAAGCAGGCAGCACAAGAGAAGCACAAGAGAATCCCTTGACTGTGCGATGATGCTTCAGGAACTGATCCACTTAGGCGTACAGAACATCATCACATTTGACGCTCATGATCCCCGTGTGCAGAATGCCATCCCGAACAGCGGATTTGATACAGTTCAGCCCACTTACCAGTTTGTGAAATCCCTAGTAGAGCAGTGTGATGATATCAAGTTCGACAGCGATCATCTGATGGTAATCAGCCCTGACGAAGGCGCTATGCAGCGTTCCATCTATATGGCCAATGTACTTGGTGTTGACGTTGGTATGTTCTATAAACGCCGTGACTATTCTACGATCGTAGACGGACGTAATCCGATCGTAGCCCATGAATTTTTAGGTGACTCCTTAGACGGAAAAGATGTATTGATTTTAGATGATATGATTTCTTCCGGTGAGAGCATGATCGACGTGGCGAAAGAATTGAAATCCAGAAATGCGAGACGTGTCTTCTGTCTGTCAACTTTCGGACTCTTCACCAACGGACTGGATGTCTTTGATAAGGCGGTAGAAGAAGGCCTCATTGAAAAGGTCATCACTACAAACCTTACTTATCAGACACCGGAACTGCTGGAACGTGACTGGTACGTGTCCTCAGACGTGAGTAAATATGTTGCCCTGCTGATTGATACCCTGAATCATAACGGGTCCATCAGCGAACTTCTGGACCCTACAGAACGGATCAAAGAATATTTGGAAAAGAATCTTTAAAACGCCTTATAATAAAAACTTGACCATCGGACTTATCAAATAGTCCGATGGCCTTTTTTTTATTTCAGCGGAGAATCCCGAAGAAGGGATTTCTTCTTGCACAAAAAATCAGGTATCATTCGATACCTGATTTTATAGATAAGCTTACATCTCTTTATTCATCATTGCCACTGTTCCGGCCATCTTCCCCGCCATTTTGCTGCTGTGTGGCCGCCGTTGTGGCCTGAGTCGTTGCCTGGGTTGTAGCTTGGGTTGTGGCCTGCGTTGTAGCTTGGGTCGTTGCCTGTGTAGTGCCCTTTGTACTTCTATTTTCTGTCGTACCCTGGGTTGTCTGGCTTGTGGTCGGCATATTTGTGCCACCGCCGCCCTCTGAAGATTCCAGCTTTTTGCCTCCCGAGAACTCCTTATGAAGTGCATTCATAAAGCTGCTCCAGATTGTTTTAGGGTAAGTTGAACCGGTCAAGTTAGGAATTACCTTACTGTCATCCCTTCCTACCCAGACTGCTGTTGTGTAATATGGTGTATAACCGCAGAACCATCCATCTTTATTGTCTGTTGTAGTACCGGTTTTTCCTGCTGTATCTACATTCGGCACCTTTGCTCCGCGTCCTGTACCGTTGGTGACTACGCTCTTAAGAACACTACTCATCATAGATGCTGTATTGGCTGAATAAACCGTTCGCTTCTTGGATGGATTAGAGACTACGGTCTCACCATCTGAATCCTCGATCTTCACGATGCAAGTCGGATCCCTGAACACTCCCTGGTTGGCCAGTGCTGCATATCCGCTGGCCATCTCTTCCGCTGTAGTTCCATAGGTAAAACCTCCGAGACAGGTTGTGTAATACTTATAATCATTTTCACTGAGACTCTTAAAGTTCATCTTCTCTAAATACCGGAGAGCCGCCTTCGGACCGATCTCCTCATAAAGTCTCATAGTTGCAACGTTGCTGGACTTCTCCAGAGCGCGCCTTAAGGTAATGCTTCCAGAGTAGACACCGCCGGAGTTCCGGACTCTGTGTTTGTCCTTTGTACTCATCGGATTGTCATTTAAGATCGATCCCGGTCCGTAGCCTCTCTCCATAGCAGGTGCATAGACGAGGATTGGTTTGATCGCACTTCCCGGCTGTCTTGGACTCTGATAAGCACGGTTCAGCCCCAGTCCAACATTTTTCTGATACCGTCCACCCACAATGGCTGCTACCTTGCCTGTCTCATTATCAATACAGACACCGGAGCCCTGAACCTTATAAACCTTGTTCTTATCCTTTTCCGTATAGCCGTTCAATGCATTGTCAATGCTGTTTTGCAACTCCTTCTGGGCATCCAGGTCAATGGATGTATGGATCTGATATCCCGCACTGTACAAGGTTCTCTTACATTCAGCGTAAGCCTTGTTATATTTCTCATCGTAATCCTGTTTATCCTCATCGGAATCAAACACATAGCGGAACTCGAATCCCTGCTTTTCCATCAGTGCTTTGGTAGCGCTGTGGATGACATAAGTTTCAATATAATTTCGTTTCTGTTCTGTTTTTTTCTTTTTCAGAGTGATCGTTTCTTTTAATGCTTCATCTCTCTGGGACTTCGTGATCAGCTTCTGCTTATACATATCTTTCAAAATCTTGTCACGCCTGGTCATCGTCTTGTCCTTATGGTGATAAGGCTCATACATATTCGGCGCATTTGGGACAGCACACAAAAATGCTGCTTCTGACATAGTCAGGTCTTTGGCATCCTTGTCAAAGTATCCTTTGCTGGCAGCCTGGATTCCGTAATAGCCGTTAGCAAAGTAAACATTGTTCAGATAAAATTCCATGATCTGGTCCTTGGAATACTGCTTTTCCAAATCCCAGGCTACAAACATCTCTTTGACCTTACGCTGCCAGGAGACCTCTCTGGTCAGAAAGACACCTCTTGCCAGTTGCTGGGTAATGGTACTTCCGCCCTGGGTCACCGATCCCTTATTCGTGACAAAAGACACCGCAGCTCTGGCGATCCCTCTGAAATCCACTCCATTATGTTTGTAAAAGTTATTGTCCTCCACGGAAATCATCGCCGCCACCGCATAGACAGGTAAATCCTTATACTTCAGATAGTAGACATCCTTTTCCCCCTTCAGCTTGGTGATCACCTTGCCGTTGGTGTCATAGACAACACTTGTCTGGGTTGCCTTAAATGTCTGTTCTGAAGCGTTGGCCACCAGATCTTTTGCTTCTGATCTCAGTTTCATGACTTTGATTCCTACGGTGAACCATCCGACCACGACCAGAAAAAGAAAAACAATAGAGATCTTCAACAGGATCTTTCTTTTCTTTTTCTTCTTCTTGGGCTTTTTCTCTTTGGAAATGACTTTTTTTGTCTCTTTTGTTTCTTCAGCCATATTCTTCACCTTTCATTATTCTCTGGATTCCTCAAGGGAGATCCAGTGGATTTTCTGATTCCTCCGGTCCAACTGATGAAACAGTTCCTTTTTGCATGTAAACAAAATCAGCTGCCTTCCGGAATGCCGGCTCAGATACTCAAGAGCCCTGCGTGTCCGTTCATCATCAAAGTTGCCGAAAATATCGTCCATCAGAACCGGAACCGGCTCCTTTGGATATAGAATCTCTCCCGCGGCGAGCCTCACAGCCAGGCAAATCTGCTCTACGGTTCCCGCGCTTAAATATTTCAGATCAATAAACCTGTTTTTATATTTTACCATAAAAGACAGTGATTCATCAATTTTTACTTTTTCGTACACTCCTCCCGTAAGATAACTGACGATTTCACTGACCTTTTCATTAAATTGTTCTCCGAGATGTTCCCGGAACTCCTTTGCGGCATCCATCACAGCCTGAATGGCCGCATCTGCCTGATTTATATTATATTCTGTCCGTTCCGCCTGTTCTTTAAGAATTTGGTACTCTCTTCTTAATTCTTCCTTAAAATCAGCCTGCTCCGTCTTCTCCCGCTGTCCAGACTGAAGAGACAAGAAACTCAGGACTAAAAATACAGCGCAGCCTGCAAAAAATCCAGGATGGACAAATCCTGCAGCCGCAAACACCACTGCTGCCAAAAGAAATAAATATACAGACCTGGGCTGTCTGTCTTTCTTTTCCGGTTCCGGAGCTTTTAGATAGCGTTCTCTTTTTTCAGATAGAAGAACCGCTTCCTCCCTGTTTTTGCGCCGGAGTACACTCTTTTCTTCTTTTAAAGCTTTCAGGGCCAGGTCAATCTTAACATCCGCTGTATTGCTGCCTGTCAGATTGGATGTATAGTTCATAAGTTCCATTGATAGATTTCCTGACGGAGGAATGTCCCCTTCCTGAATGCAGAAGGTGTCCGTATAAGCACCAAGGCTTAAGGAGAGCAAACTGGAAAGAGGGATCTCTTCTCCTGTTTCTTTACCATACACTTCACAGGACTTCTCACCTGTGCGGAAACTTCTCTCGAGCAGATAAGCATGTCCATCTGATTCGATCTCCATGATGCCCCCGTAATTTCCTCCATAAACCGGCATATAAATAGTATATGCATCAGATCTCGCCGCAATGCCTCTGGATTTCTCTAATCCAAACAGCATATGCATGAGAAACCGTTTGACCGTTGTCTTTCCACTCTCATTGGGGCCGTAGACAATGTTCAGTCCCGGCTCAAAGGAAATCTCTTTCCCACAGAACTTTCCAAACCCATCAATGTGGATATTCCTGATAGAAAAACTCCTTTTTTCTTCCTGCTCCTGAGTCCGGCGCCGCTGTTTCAGCCCTCTGGATGCCTGCTCAAATGCCGTCTGCGCATATCTCTCTGCCTCTGGCATGCCTTCCAGCCTGCGTAAAACCGCACCGATAATATTGTCTTTATTATCCTCCAGCAATGATTCAGTATCAGTTTCGTTCTGCGTCTGGTCGACAATATCTACAATGTGATATTTTGCGCAAAGCAGATCAAAATCGGGCTGGATGCCTTCTGCTTTTTCTCCCCGGAGCACCAGGGTAAACATCTGGTTTTCTCCCTGCATTTTAATTTCTTCTTCCGCCGCTGAGAGTATCTCATCTTCATCCATCTGGGCCGTTAAATCCACCTGTACATCCACATAGCTTTTTTGATTTACCGGAAGAAAATGGACCACCTTTTTTTCCTCAGTGATCTCACCTAAAAAGACTCCTCTCCGTCCTGTCTCTGTACGGTTTAAGGGTTCCAGACTTCCTCCGTAGGCGATCAGATCTTCTGCGACCATCTCCGGTTTGTGGATATGCCCCAAGGCAGCATAATCAAATCCCGACCATTTCAGACTGTGAAAATCAATGGGGATATGGGTACTGTCCCCGCCGTGCCCGAGAAGGATGTGAATCCCATATTCTGTACCCGGCTTCATGCCGTCATAAAGCGGCTCTGTGATCTCCCTGCTGTGATAGCTAAACCCATAGATATAAGTGTTCTGTTTTTCCTCATACACCCTTTCCGGATCACTGCCCAAAAATAAATGTACGTCAGCAGAAAAACGGTACTTGAGGTATGCCGAATTTTTGTCTATAAAATCGTGGTTTCCCGCAATCATAAACACCTTGGTGCAGACCAGCTGGGAAAGAAACGAATCTAAATATTTAAGATCCCGCAATGCCGGTCTCTTATGAAAAATATCGCCGCAGAGAAATAAAAAATCTGCCTGTTCTTCATTTGCCAGGGCAATGACCTGGCTTAAACTCTGTTCAATATCTTTCTTCCGTTCTGTCTCCCATCCCCTCTCTGTTTCCGGACAGGCTCCGAAATGGAGGTCTCCAACGTGTATAAACTTCATGTCTCACCTTCTTTATTTGGCATAGCTGTAAAATACACTTCCTGCCTTTTTAAATTCCTTTTCCATAGAGGACCGGTCTGCCTGGACAGATTCCTCCTTTAACGGGTCGTAATATCTGATCTTTGTATTGTTATAGCTGATCACCAAAATATATGTGCCGTTGGCCCGTTTCGCGATGACCGGGCGTCCCTTGCTGATGCAATAGAGCACATCTTCAAACTTACATCCTGTATAATCCGCCGCCATCTTATCCATAGATTCATAGAGCATGCCGTAAACGTCCTTTTTGCTGCGTTTCAGCTGTCCGTAAGTGACATCTTTTCCTTCTGAATCTGTAATCATCTTGACACAGGCAATTCCGGTCTCGTCTTTGGATTCCGCTTTCACGATTGGTATATTAGCCACCTTGCCGTAGCTTTTCATGACACCCTTTTCCCAAAGGTAAAGCTGGCTTGAATTAACCACCACTCCCGCGTTCTTTTCTGCTTCCTTCACAGCTTGCGCCATATCTGTATAAGTTCCTTTGAGTGAACCTCCCGCATAAACATATGCATTCTTATATCTCTGGTCATTTTCTGCAAAGGTTATGCTGCATTCTTTTTCCGTCTGGCTCATTGCCGCTGACAGATACTTGGGTACCGTCTGCACATAGACATAATCAGGAAAAGAGAGATATACCTGATTCAGACGGTCGCTTGTATATCCATATTCAAGGGATGCTTTATCCTCGGTTTTATCTTTGTAGCGGATATAGTCTTCTTTTATAGTCTTGTACCCGGACCCTGAACGTTTGGCTGTGCTTAGGACTACGACAGTACCGTCTACTCTGGCATCCGTTACATAAATTCCGCTCTTTTCAAACTTTGCAAGTTCCTGATTCTTTTCATTCACAATGGATACTTTTTTCATCGGGAACTGAAGGGAACCATCTTTCTTTTTCTTTACATCCCCAGCATCTGCGACACCGTAGACAAGATCTTCTTTTACAAAACCTATAGGCTTAATCTTCTCCCCCTTTTCACAGCTGATCTTGTGTTCCTTATTATTTTCCAGATCTATGATCCGTATGGTCATTTCATTCTCCGTAATCGCAAGCATTCCCGTACCGGAAACCGCTACCATTCCATTACTGATATTTTTGGCGATGGTCTTTGACTCTCTGTTATCTAAGTCTACCTGATAATAAGCTCCATCCAACTCAAAATAGAACTTTCCGCTGTCGCTTAAGTATGCACCTTTTTCAATCTCATCCTTAAGATTTTCATATTGGATTTTTACGGGTATAAATGCTTTTTCATCTACCTTGCCGCTGTCCGCATCATACTCATAAACACCAATACCGTTCTTTCCTTCATGTTCTCCACGGTTCATATATCCATAGACAATAAATTTGATATTCCCGCTTTTATCCATCTCCATCACATGAATGCCATGCTGAGGATAATTGTTTCTGGACTCTCTGTAGTCCTCTCCTACGAATGAGAACACTCTAGTCATTGAGGCATTCTTGTAATCGTAATACCAAAGCTCATTCTCCTGGACAAAGGCTGCCTTGCGCCCGCTGTTTCTACTGACCAACTCTTCAGGATTCATCTGAGTGATGCCCATCAAGATCCTGTTGTTAGAGCGGTCCAGTGCGTCATATCGAAAATAAGCATTTTGGGTTCGCTCATAGTTGAGTAGATACATCCTGTCTTTGGAGTACCGAACACGAAAATACTCTTTTACCTGATAATACTGCTTGATTCCTTTGCTGTTTTCCGCAGATAGAATAAATCTGTACTCAAGCGACGTTACATTGGAGCTGGCCTCTTTAATCACCGGCGCATACATGCGTTCTACTTTTGGTTTCAGAGATGCATAGCAGACAGCCTCCTGATTGGAAGATATATCTACAGAAGAAAGGTCATTTGCCGTTGTCCCTTCCTTTGCCTCCAAATATTTTTTTACATACTCTGAATTTCCATCTGACAGTGTGGCATCGTGGAATTCTTTTGCAAACCTCAAACACTCTGTAAAATGCAGATCTGTCCCATAGATGATTCTTGTATAGTAGGTAATGCTATCTCCATCATTCTCCAGTGTCAGAGCCAGCAGATATGTCTTTCCGGAATCCAGACGGCTTTTGAGTTTGATATCTGCCTCTGTTCCTTTTTTTGTCTGCTTAAAAGAAACCACTCCTTTTTCCAGAGTGGAACGGTTATTTTCTTTATATATCTTGTAATTCAGCGCTTCAATGGAGCTATTTCCATTTTTCATAATTACCTGGAACTGATCTCCCTTGAGGGGCGTGATAGAGTCTCTCATCAAAGACGCATCCACAGTCTCTCTGAATCCGTGCAATTCATTGATGTCCTCTCCTCCGGTGTTTACTGTCAAAACCGGCAGGGAGGCCTGGCTAGTCTCGCTGACTCCCTGATTATTTTTTCCTATCAATACATAATTCCATATCCCAAGAGCAAGAATAAAAATCAGCCCGAAGGCTGCTGCTGGTATGGCTTTTTCCCGCTTCATAAGCTCCTCCTAACATTCTCTCTGTCCTATCTGTATATTTTATCCGTTTTTCTGGGGAAACACAACAAATTTAAGGAAAGTTTAAGAGCGGCGCAGAGGGATCTCTTATATACGCTGCTTTTTGTTATGTTCATTAGTATATTTTGGGTTTTTAATTTTTAAATAAAAATGGTAAGATAATGATGATGAATATAATTTCAGCAAACACAAGAAGGAGGGCGGAAAGCATATGCTTGATCCTATCGTTATTGCTGCATAGCAAAGGCTAATGCAGCCAGTCTGAATGGCCTTTGCTGTTCCTATGTACTATTTTTCATTTAGGAGAGCAATATGAGCTATAAGAAGGCAGAACAAATACTACCCGCAGGTCTTTTGAAAGAAGTCCAGAAATATGCGGAAGGTGAATATATCTACATACCTAAAAATCCCAGCAGCAAATGTGCCTGGGGCGCCGCTAGCGGAACACGGCAGTATTTAAAAAGACGGAACAGAGAAATATATAGGGAATACCTTGCAGGACAGAGACCGGATGCTCTGTCTGAAGAATATTTTCTGTCTCTGAAAAGTATTCAGAGAATTATCCGTCAGGAAAAACGAAATCAATGACTTGAAAGACATGAGCCTATACGGAATGATACCGTATAGGCTCATGTTCTTTTTAGAAAAGAATATGAGGTTTCGGATACAGATTCCCCATGCTACAATTTTTTCATCCACAAAGAGTCAGGAGGTGTCTGTATGAAAAAATTATTTGAAAATCCGCCTTTTTCTTTTTCCTATTCTAACTAGAACAGGAGTGAGTATGTATGGAGAATAAAACCCGCACGATAAAGGTCTGGGAGGTAGAACTTTTATCTCCGCCTCCCGCAGTGCGGCATTGTAAAAAATGCGGGAAAAAAACTGAATTTCTTAGTTCCGGGCTGTTCAGAATAAATGCCCAGAGAAAATATCTGGACATATGGCTGATCTATAAGTGTTCAAACTGCCAGACCACATGGAATCTGCCAATCTTTTCACGGATCAGCCCTAAATCCTTAGATCCAGAACTTTTAGATAAATTTCATAACAATGACATAACACTTGCCAAACAATATGCCTTGGATTTTGACCTTCTGCGCCGGAACGGGGCTGCTATCGGTTCATACGACTACAGGGTAACCGGAGACAGTTTCTTTAACGGCCCTGTTGAACTGCATATAAGAAGCATCGGTTCTGCTCATCTCAAAGTATCAGCGGTCTTACGGAAAAAACTGAATCTGTCCAGAAAAGAACTGGAAGAAAAGATTTCTGACGGCAGAATTCAGAGTAAAACAGGACAAGATATCATGAGGTGCAGAATGACGGATGAGATTGTATTAATTGTTTTATAGTTGTTTATCATAGATTATTACATTATTTGACATCTGAGTATGTTTATTGTAAAATTATAGGTGATATTGAAAAAACTTTCCATATATGATAAGCTGAAGGAGACAACAGAAGATGAAGAAAGCAAATACGATCTCATTAAAAAATGACTATGCCTTTACTCAAATCATGAAACAGCCTAAAGTACTCCGTGGATTCTTAAGCAGCATTCTGGATATTCCCCCGGAGACAATCGGAAAGATCCATGTAAAAGACCGCTATCTTTCTAAGGATTTTCTGGAGGGGAAGCTATCCATACTTGATCTATACACCATAGTCGAGGACACTGGTAAGATCAATATTGAGATGCAGCTGCTTCCCTACACATACTGGGACAGACGGGCTTTGTCTTATTTGGCAAAGGTCTATACACAGGATTTAAAGTCCGGAGATACTTATGGGAGCTGTGTTAAAACCATTCACATCAGTATCCTGGGCTTTAATCAGTTGAATGACACCGATTATTTCTATTCCTCCTTTCACATGAGGGAGGATAACAGACACAGCCTATACAGCGACCAATGGGAGATTCATGTGATAGAATTAAGAAAACTGCGCACTTCCCAGGTAAAAAAGGAACATAAAAAGCTGTATCAATGGGCATGTTTTATTTGTGCAGAGGGAGAGGAGGAACGTGCCATGATAGAAAAAGACCCCTATATCGAGGAAGCGATCAAAGAATTAGAATTACTGGAACGCGATCCTGAGCGCATGGATGAATATCTATTCCGTCAAAAAAACCTGTCTGATTATGTTACCCAGATGGAATCCAGCAGAGAAGAAGGACTGAAAGCAGGTTTACAACTGAAACTAATCGGACAAGTTCAAAAGAAACTCCAAAAAGGCCTGTCCGAAAAGGAGATCGCTGAAGCTTTGGAAGAACCCCAGGAGACGATCGCCGGTATCTGCCGTCTGATCAAACTTCATCCTTCAGCCCCAAAAGAAGAACTTCTTAAGATATTAAAAAAAAGTTCCTAAAAGAGATGCCGCAAACCAATCAACGATAAGAATTGGTTTGCGGCATCTCTGTTTTTTTAGCTGGAACGTTCCCGCGGAATAACCTCTTAATCTGAGAACATTCCTCTTTTTCTCCTGTAACGACAACGGCGGTGATAGAGTTCCCCGCCCAGCAATGTGCAGACCATCTGATAGAGAAGACGGTCCTTTTTAATACAGTCTTCTTTGTCCTTTTCCTTGATCTTGTCATAGATATGGTCGGCAAGAACAAGCATTCCGGTCCGGTCCATATACTGGTCGAACATCATGCTTCCATTATACTCTAGTTGGTCACATGCATCCTCAATATGCTCAAGTACTTCTCTTGCAACCGGTCCGTACATCCTCGTAATGTACTGGTAATCATCCTCATCCTGCTCATCCATCATTACCATAGGTTTTCTGGACAGAGTATCCATATCGAATGTAGGCAGATCACCTAAGCCTTCACGATCCATCATTTACGCTGCTCCTTTTCTCTACTGATAATATACTATGAGAAAGAAAAGGAAAAAGGTACATTTTTTTAAAGTTCTTCCCGCATATCATCCTGCTTCAGGCTGTGAATCTCCTCATTGATGGCCAGCATCTTGCTGTCCAGGAAGCTGATCATTTCTGCACACTCACGTAGTTCTGTTCGGATATACTCAGGAGCATGTCCGTCATATTTATAATAAATCTTATGCTCCAAAGATGCCCAGAAGTCCATCGCCACTGTACGAATCTGAATCTCCACTCTCGTGGGAACGACTGTATCGGAGAGGAAAATCGGGACCTTTACAATCATATGGTAGCTCCTGTACCCGCTTGGTTTTGGGTTTACCATATAATCCTTGGTCCTCACTACCTCAATATCATCCTGATTGGAGATCATGTCTACGATCCTATAAATATCCGGTGTAAAGGAACAGATAACCCGGATGCCTGCCACATCGTCTATATATCTCTCAATATTTTCTACCGTGATATCCTGTCCCTTTTTCATAAGCTTGCGGACAATACTCTCCTCACTTTTCATACGGGATTCAATATGTTCAATGGGATTATATTTGTGTACAAACTTAAATTCATCGTTCAGGATCTCAAGCTTTGTCCCGATCTCTTTCAGCGCTGACTGATACAATAACTGCATTTTCCGGTATTCTAGAAAAATATCCTTTACATCAGGTAATTCAATCTTTGCCATAGAATTCACACCTCTTTCTGTATTATTGATCGCTGGCACACTGATGATCACCAGCTCTAAAGAATATTTTATCACGTCATAGACAAGCTTTCAAACTTACAAGTGTG
Source organism: Anaerostipes rhamnosivorans (assembly GCF_005280655.1). NCBI lineage: Bacteria > Bacillati > Bacillota > Clostridia > Lachnospirales > Lachnospiraceae > Anaerostipes > Anaerostipes rhamnosivorans. The sequence goes on along the minus strand of NZ_CP040058.1, from coordinate 65,500 downwards.
AAATTTTTGTAACCGTTTTAGCACATCAGCATCCCGCCTGTGGCATCAAATGTAGTGCCTGTGAAATAAGATGCCCGCTCTGATACAAGAAATGCAGCTGCGTAAGCTACTTCTTTCGGGTCTGCAATCCTGCCTATGGGTATTTTTTTATTCTGTTCCTCTTCGTCCTTTTTGTCTTTAAAAGATTTCATCAACATCTCTGTCCTCATATAACCCGGTGCAATGGCATTTACCGTGATCCCATGCTCCGCAGTCTCCATAGCAAGAGATTTGGTGAGGCCGATAAGCCCGGCCTTAGAGGAGGCATAATGGGAGTGATTCCTTTTGGATCCCATAATTCCTGCCTTAGATACCACGTTCAGAATGCTGCCCTTTTTTCCGTTCTCCATGAGATGGCTGATCAGCTTCCTGGATAAAAGGAACGGGACGGTCAGATTCATCTCAAGTATTCTTCGGAAATCTTCTTCTGGCATGTCCGCTGCCATAGCCGTAGTCCATGCTGCTGCATTATTTACAAGGATATCTGCCCCTCCAAATACTTCACAAGCAGCTTTAAAAAGCCCTTCCCTGTCTGCTTCCTCCATTATATCCCCCTGGAATCCGTAGATGCTCCCCGGACACTCCTGATTCATCCTGCTGATCATAGATTCTGCTTCGTCCTTTCCAGACCGGTAATTCAAGACCACATTGGCGCCCTCCTCTGCCAGAACCTGGCAGAGGGCTCTGCCGAAGCCTTTTCCGCCTCCGGTGACAATGGCCGTTTTTCCCACTAACCCTAACTCCATGTGTACCTCCCTTTTAACCGCCGATATCTCCGGAACGCCACTATGGCGTCCCGGAGATATAAGATCCAAACTTATTCAGTTACTTGAAACTTCTTCCATGGTATATCAAGCATTGATCCATGCTGTAGAATATCGTCGATATGGAGGATCAGAGGATAATCCTCTTTACGGACTTTACCGTTTTCGGACAGTATCCTTATGGCCTTTGCTGCTCTTTTTGCAATCACTACGGATTCCAGAGTTACACCTTTCAGTTCTTCCATAGCTTTGTCATATGGCATGCCCGCTCCAAGTCTTTTTCCAATCTCCTTTGAGCGCCCGCCCATCACGGTCACATACAGATCACCGATCCCGTGAATGGAGTTTTCGACGTTCCCTCCCATGTACTGGACATATTTCATGATTTCATAAGAACTCTGTCCAAAGAGTGCAGACTGGGTATTACACATGTACTTCTGCTGTTTTTCTTCCAGACCAATCCCAAGGCTGACACCAAGTGCATATGCATTTTTTAAAGCTACTGCGATCTCCAGGCCGGCTACATCCTGTGTTAAGTCAATGTGATAATAATCCCTCTCTAAAAGTTTCTTAAAGAACTTAAGAACTTCCATATTCCTTCCGCAGAATGCAACTCTTGTATCGTCATGGTCCGCCAATTCATAACACCTGCACGGTCCACCGATTGCACAGAACTCGTGGCTCTTTCCATTCTCCACCTTTGATTCAAACAGTTCAGGGAAGGTCTGGATCGTTCCGTCATCATAAACCTCAACTCCCTTTGTCACTGCAATCACCGGAATCTTATCAGGAATCTTCGCAAGGGCATTTTCAATAAACCAATCCACCCCAAAACTACTGACTCCCAGGATCACCGCATCACAGCCATCCAGTGCCGCATCCAGCTCTTCGATCTGATATGCTTTTACCCCCTCCGGCAGCGTTCTTTTTAATGTGGGATGATAGCGGTTATCCTTTACCGATTCAATAATCTCCCTGTCCAGCGGCGTACCTGTAAGACGCATCTCATTTCCATTTTCCATAGCAGGAAAAGAAAGGCTGGAAGCCATCACCCCTGCTCCAATCACCGTAATTGTACTCATAAAGGCCCTCCATTTCAAACACAACAAATACAAACATAATTATACCTTATCGCGCAAAGCGCGCCAAGCCCGAAGGGCATAAAATGCGGGATGCCCTTTTGGGTATACCTTATCGCGCGAAGCGCGCCAAGCCCGTTTCTCCCCTAAGGGATAATTGCGTATTTGATGCCTTCCTGCCTGCCGATGCTTTCCAGGGCATCGATGGCTTTTTCTAATGGATAGTGTCCTGTGATAAACAGGCTTCCGTCGATTTGTCCGTTGGAAAGCAGCTTCAGAGCCAGCTGTACATGATATGGTGTGTGATGATATACGGCTTTCAATGTGATTTCTTCATAGTGGAATTTCTGGCAGTCTAGGGTAATGCTTGTGCCTGCCTTAGTTCCTCCGAATGCAAGAACCGTTCCTCCCGGTCTGACCATGTTGACGGCATTTTCCCAGACCTCAGGGAATCCAGTAGCTTCCACGACTACATCAGCTCCCTGCCCATTGCAGAGATCTCTCACTTCTTTTATATGTTCTTCTCCAGAAGCATTGACGGTTTCCCATACACCAAATTTCTTAGACTGCTCAAGACGGTAATCTGAGAGATCTACGGCAATGACTCTGCAGCCTTTCAGGCTTAAAAGCTTCATAAACATAAGTCCGATCGGACCTGCCCCGATAACGGCAACCGTATCTCCAACTTTAGCTGGTATCCTGTCGCTTCCGTGAACCGCGCATGCCAGAGGCTCCAGCAATGCCGCCTGTTCAAACGGCAGATGATCTGGTACACGATAAAAGTTATATTTCAGGATGTGTGCCGGCACCGCCACATACTCAGAGTAAGCGCCGTTCAGATACTGCAGATTTTCACAAAGGCTGTATCTCTTATTTTTACAATGCTCACACTCAAAACATGGGGCTGTATTAGCTCCTACGATTCGGTCTCCTACCTTAAATTTTGTAACGTCTTTTCCTGCCTCCACGACCACTCCAGAAAATTCATGCCCGAATGTGGAAGGAACGGAAGTGATGATCGTCGGATGTCCCCTCCTGTATGTTTTCAGGTCTGTGCCGCAGGTCAATGCCGCTTTTACCTGTACTAACACTTCATCATCTTTAATCTGAGGAATGTCTGTCTCCTCAAACCTTACATCTCCTGGTGCATAAAACATCTGTGCTTTCATTTTCCCCTGCATGTTACCATCCTCCTAAATCTTATTTCTGTCCATAGTTTTGATCTGTATCTTCTTTCAAGAATTTACACATCTGGTCTTCCAGCGTGTTGACATTCCCCATCTGGTAAGCCAGATATGCCACCTTGGCACTCTCCTCCAGAACAATTGCGTCATTGTATGCCTTATCAATCGTCTCATCGATGCAGATTGCCCCGTGATTTCCCATCAGGACTGCTTTGTCATCTCCGATCGCCTCTGAGGTCACTTCTGCCAGTTCATCGCTTCCAGGCGGTACAAAAGCGGCACAGCGGATATTTCCGCCAACCAGTCCTGCTGCCTCTGAGGTAATACACGGCATTCCTCCGTCCACACAGGCCCACGCTGTACAATAGGTTGAGTGGGTATGGACCACTCCGAACACATCCGGCCGTCTCCGGTACATGGCGGTGTGAAGCGGCATTTCAATGGATGGACGGCGTTCTCCGTCTATAATCTGGTTATCTATGCTCACAACTACAATGTCGGAAGGATGCAGGGTCTCATAGGGCATCCCGCTGGGAGTAATGCACACATACCCTGTCTCTGGGTCCCTCAGGCTGAAGTTTCCGAAAGTAAGAGGGATCAGCTTCTCCTTCTGTATCTTAAGTGCAATCTCGATAACCTTGGTTCTTTCTTTTTCTAATAACATATTGCCTCCTTATGTGAAAAGATTAAAACAGCATTTGGAAAAATTCTGCAATCTTATAAATAATGTACGGTACCAAATGTGCTCCTGTATCCAGGGAAGAAATTGCTTTTGCCCCCGCCGGGAATGTAAAGTCTGTTGACTGTGCGATCAGTGTGGCAGTTCCTGCCAAGTTGGTAGCGATATATAAGATTGCCACCATCATCAGCGTTCCTGTGATCAGTGAACGGAACAGGTTTCCTTTGGAAGCCACTACAGGCCAGATCATAAAGAACGGAAGTGTCGCAAGATCTACCAGCGGAAGCACTCTGTTTCCAGGAAGAATTACTGCCAACAGCAGTGTAACAGGGATCATGATCAGGGCAGCTGAAATAACCATAGGAGATCCTGTTGCAATCGCTGCGTCCATACCGATGTTGACTTCTTTTCCCGGGAACTTCTTCGCCAAGAATTTTTTTGCGTCTTCACTTAAAGGCATCAGGCCTTCCATAAGAATCCGCACCATCCTCGGCAGGATAAACATAACTGCAGCCATATTGACTCCGAGGGTGATAATCTTATTCGGCTCATATCCTGCCAAGGCTCCAAGGCCTGCTCCAAGGATCAGTCCTAAGACCATCGGTTCCCCGATAATTCCGAATCTCTTCTGAATCGTTTCTCCATCGAAATGAATTTTATTAAAGCCAGGTATTTTATCATAAACCTTATCCAGTAAAATACATATCGGCGCCCAGCTTACGGTCTCTGTATGAGGCAGAGAAACTCCCGGAAGCCCAAAATAATCCTGTACTCTTGGTGCAGAGTAGTCTGCAAGTTTCATGATAATGATAAATGTGATACCAGACGCGATCACTCCTGCCACCATGCTTCCAGTCAAAAACTGTACTAATGCTCCAGTCAGAATGAAATGCCAATAGTTCCAGATATCAATATTCAGTGTCTTTGTAGTATTGGTTGCCAGCATAATGATATTTAAGACAAAACAGACAAGGAACACAAACGGTACGATCTGTGTACCGAAGGCAATGGATGCGCTGACCGGCCATCCAACGTCAATCACTGACAGGTTCATTCCAAACCTTTGTGTCATCGCCTGCGCGGCTGGGCTTACGAAATCCCCCATCAGTCCGATGACAAGATTGATTCCTATAAATCCGATTCCAATAGTCATACCGGATCTGAATGCCTTGGAGAATTTCTGTCCCAAGATCAGGCCGAGAATGGTTATGATCAATGGCATGACTACAGATGAACCTAAATCCAAGATGTATTGTAAAACGCTCATAGTTTTCCTCCCTTTCTAACTCAATTACTCTAATGATTTCAGATATTCAGAGATTTCATCAGCTTTTTCTTCTGCCCCGAACCCCGTGATAAATTCTAGTGTACGGTATGTCTGGTATCCTTTCAGTTCATTCACCGGTATTTCTGCAGTATGAATGATCACATCGGGATTAAATATTTCAGCTCTCCCCACTACTTCCAGGGCCTTACATTCTGAGATGTCCACTGATGGGATTCCCCGTTCTGCTAAAAGCCGTTTGCACGTCTCAGATGCCACCGTTGATGTTGCGATCCCTGTTCCGCAGGCTGATAAGATTCTGTAAGTCCTCATAATGACTCCTCCTTATTTTGAATAATTTGAATGATCTCTTTCGGATTCTTGGCTTCCACAAGCTTTCTCAGAACCTCTGCATCCTGAATTAAAAGAATTGCTTTCTGAAGCACTTCCAAATGCTGTTTTCCCGCAATTGCCAACATCATGACAAACTTCACCGGGACCTTCACATTTTCTTTCGGGTTTGTTCCCATATGGAAAAATGACACCGGCTCTTTCAGTACAGCAATAGCAATTCCGGTTGTCTCTACATAACACGGATCCGTGTGTGGGATCGCCACTCCGATATCCCCGGCCATGACTCCAGTGGGATAAACCTTTTCCCTCTCGTTTAATGCCTCCACATAACTTTCTTTGCAATATCCTTCCTGAACTAATACACCTCCTAACTGTTCAAATACTTCCTGTTCACTTTCTGCCTTCATATCTGTCTTTACTAATGTGTCTTTTAAGTTTTCCCAGATCATGCTGTCCTCCGATCCAAAAACGTGTTTTTCAAAACTGTTATGTTAAGTTCATTATAGATACCCATGAACGTCCTATAAAGGCCAAGAGATGTCTCAGGAGAGCGCACAAAATTGTACTAACATATATACAATCAGCATGCATATCCAAAGTACTGTTCAAATATAATGATCTAAAACGAAAAAGACAGAACCTTTCTGGTATGATAAGGTTCTGTCTTCTTCTCTTTATGATAGACTCATCAGCAATATTGGTGTTCTAATCTTCGAATCGTGTTAATGAGTTCCTCCGGTGTCTCCTGTGCTTCCATCTGACGTTTTGCTTCCTCCTGCCCAAACATCCTGACCAAGTTGTATATGGCGCAATTAATGCTGTTGGAATTTAATATGCTCAGACCGATAATGTAAGAAACCGGATCATTTTCACTGTTACCGAAAACTACAGGGGTTTTCAGCCTGACAAGGCTGGCTGCCTCCCTGATGGCCCCCTTTTCCTGCTCAGCGTGTGGTATGGCAATACCGGGATAGATCACCACATAGGATCCATTTACGCGGATATTTTCTACCATTGCATCGATATACTCATAAGACACAGCACCGGAATCATAGAGCAGCTGTCCGGCAGCTCTGACTCCTTCTTCCCAGTCTCTGGCTTCCCTGTTGATCTCGATTCGGTCCGCTGACAGCATCTCAGCTAGAAAGTTACGCTCTGCTTTGGTCTCTGAACCGATATTGTTTCCAATTTCATCTCTGCGGCTTTCCTCAGGGATATCAGACCAGTTTTCACGGAGTTTTGTGGCCTTCCGCCTGATCCTGTATAAATCATCCTGTTCCAGCATAGGGGTAACCATAAGCAGATTGGGCAGCTCTCCTTCTTGAAATGGAACGGTAGTGATCACCAGCTGATCTTTAATCTGTTCCATATCCTTCAGTTCATGGGCTGATCTGACATCTGTCACATGGATTACATCTTCCAACTGCTTTAATTTCGCCAGCATAAGCTGCACAGTGCCTCTGCCCATGGCGCAGACGAGCACTGCCGGGACTCTCTGCTCCTTCATCCTCTCCAATTTATCTCTCTCCAGCATTGATGCAATGTACATGACCAAAAAAGAAACTTCATCTCTAGGCACCTTCACTTCCAGATAGTCTTCCAGCGGTCTCAGACACTCCTCCACCACTGAAAATACCTCCGGGTAACCCTTCTCGATTTCTGAACGGAAAGGATTCTCCAGCACTTCCCCGGAAGCCATACGGTAGATGGCAGACTTCATGTGGTCGACCAAAAGGTCATAGAGGGCGAAATCCAGGTAAAAGTTTATCTGAAAACGGCTGGTGATCCGGTAGATGACTTCTCCTATCAACACTGGGATCACCAGCTGGTCCACATTGTTGGTACCGCTTTTCAAATAGCTTTTTCTTCTCAGACAAAATACAAAATTCTCCACTTCCGCCTCTGGCACTTGAAATGAAAACTCTCTGCCCAGCCGGTCCAATACCGCTCTGCTCAACGGATATTTTGAGCTCTGCACCGTACTGCCCCATTCTTTCTGTCTTTCATGTTCAAGAGTCTTTCCCTTTTTGATCCTGTTCACCAATATGACAAGTTCATACACTGCCACAGAAAAGGAAAAGTCGGACAGAAAACAATCATGTCTTGTCTCTTCTTCCTTTAGGATCCTCTGAATCTGTTCGTAGCATCCCTGATACTGGATCTCTTTAAGCAAAAGATGTCCAAAGGCATGATATGCCCCCATCATGCCATATTTCTCTTCATCCAGATTCAGCTCTAAAAGCTTCAGCATGCCGGAACGGATATCCCCCTCAGAGGCATGGACCACATAACCTTTCTGAACCTGCGAGATCAGGTTCATATTATTCTTCTGAAACCAGTCTTTTAGATCATTCAGATCACTGATAATCGTATTTCTGCTGGTGCTCACATACTCCGAGATCCATGCTGCCGTCACATACTCATCTGCGTTTAAAAGTAGCATAGCCAGGATGGTCTTTCTTTCATTTTTCGATAAATGATATGTATAGAAATTATTCTCTTTTATAAATTGACGGAACTGTTCCCTGAGATCTTCCCCTCGGTCCTCCAGGCGCAGAACCCCTTCACTGTTAATGTCGATCAAAGCCAATCCGTTTGCTCTAAGCTCGTCATTCAGTTCCTTTATTTTTCTGCGTATAATACGTTCGGATACCTGGTATTGCTTGGACGCCTCTTTAAGTTCCAGTTCCCCTTCCTTTAAAAGCTGATTTAAAATCTGATTGCTTCTTTTGTCCAAATGACTTCCCTCTCTTCAACTTTGAATGTGATTCGCCGCTATTTTATCATACATATATATTATAAAAAATTTCGATCTATGCATATAGCACAAATCCTGGCAAAACCCCAGGAGGGCAATTGTACTATGCCAGAAAGAACCATAAGGCCTGCAAGATTTTATTCAGATTCAAAGAACGTTCCTTGGCGCATCATGACCGGAGGACTTATTTATTTCATAGGACGCTCTTTCCTATGAAATGAAATAAGAAAGAATCCCACTTGCGGGATTCTCCGCCTGCGGCGGGTCGCTTTAGCGACATGATTCCTTACCGCCGCAGTGCGATCCTCGCGGAGCTTTTTGTATTTCATAGGACGCACTTTCCTATGAAATAAAAAAACAGGCATCGTCTGCCTGTCTGTTTGTTCTGGATATATAATTATTAAATTCCGTGCGGCCTGTGTCGAACTCTCTTCACAGACGTTACCTCTACAGTTAACTCAGCTCAGGCACCCTTACGGCACATGAGAGGTTCTACTTAGTGCTGCTTCGTTCCCGACCTGACACGGTTCATAGATTCTCATTGCGCAAGACCCAAACATCAACGCCACTTATAAAGGGCAGCTCCACAAAGAAAAGCCCTAAACAGGCCATCACCTCTGCTATAGCGGATTGCAGATACAGGGCACCGCTGCCTCCCCGGCTGCACGGAAGCTTTTTGACGTAAAAAGTTTTATTACATGTGCAAATTTGATTATACTAAATAATGTTTACATTCGTCAACTTTTATTTTCTATTTTATTTTTTCTCTGAGAGACTATACTGAAAGGCACACCGCATTTCATATCCTTCGGATGGACGCGCTTCGCGCGATAAGGTATAATTGTAAAGATGAAAGAAGGTGAATCCATGGTTTACTCCATACAGAACAACACCGCAGAGCTGCTTACGACTGAACAATATTTAACAAAATATCCGTTCCTCTGCCCCTATCAGCCGTTTGTTGATACCATCAAGAACCACGGGATCAACAGCTGCAAGGCAGACATCTTTTCTGATTTTATCTGCGGTACCCTGTTGATCCCCGATAAAAGAAATCCAGCGGAAAAGGAATTTTGCCTTTCTTATTATCTTTCAAAAGATCTTCTGGTGCTAATCGAGGATAAAAAACATATAAATAACTTAGAGACAATCATAGAGCAGCGAAAAATAATGAATGTCTCGTCCCTTCCGCAGTTTTTATTTTTGTTAGCGGAATCGCTCATCAAGGATGATATGGTAAGACTTCAGGACTATGAGACACATCTGGCTGAGATAGAGGATGTCATACTGTCCGGTAAGGACTTAAATATGAACCATTCACTGATCGATGTCCGAAGAAAGCTTCTGCGCATCAACGCCTATTACCAGCAGCTTAGTGACTTTGGAAGTGAATTAGAAGAAAATGCATCGGATTTCTTTTCACCAGCTGATATCCAGCACTTTTCCGTGCTCAGCAACCGTGCAGAGCGGCTTCTTAACTATACACAGTTCCTACGGGAATATGCCCTGCAGATCCGTGAAATGTACCAGTCCCAGGTTGATATCAAACAGAATGAGACCATGAAGATCCTGACTGTCGTTACCACGATCTTTTTCCCTCTCTCCCTGATCACAGGTTGGTATGGCATGAACTTTAGAAACATGCCGGAATTGCGTTTTCCGTACAGTTATTTTATCCTCATCGGAATCTGTCTGATCATGGTTATCGCAGAGATCTGGTTCTACAAAAAGAAAAAATGGATCTGAGAATGCTTAACTCTTTTTTCTCAACTGCCTGAAAAAGTCACTCATCATCTGACTGCACTCTTCCCCCAGGATTCCGGATTCTATTTCGGCCTGGTGGTTAAATTCCTCCCTCTGGAGAATGTTCAGGATAGAGCCAGCACATCCGGCTTTGGGATTCATGGCGCCGATCACTACTTTAGGTATCCGGGCCTGGACAATGGCTCCCGCACACATCTGGCATGGCTCCAGAGTGACATACATCGTGCATTCTTCAAGCCTCCAGTCTCCGGTTTTTTTACTGGCTTTTTCAATGGCAAGAAGCTCTGCATGGGCCAGGGTGGTTTTCCTCTTATTTCTCTGGTTGTATGCCCTTGCAATGACCTTTCCTTCTGAGACGATCACACAGCCGATAGGCACGTCCCCAATGGCCGCAGCTTTTTTAGCCTGCTTTATGGCTTCTTTCATAAATTTTTCTTTTTCGTTCATTTCGTCTTCCCCCGGTCATATTTTTTCTGCCCCATTCATAGAATAAATCAAAAAGAGAGTATCACATTGGCTGAATATCAACGAATCGTTTCATATCTATACGAATATAGCAATGGCATGAAAGGCGAAAATGCAGGGTTTGCCAAGATTGAAAAACGCCAGAAGCAGCTTCGGTTATACTTCCATGTCAAAACAAATGATGAGGCATTAACTTACAAAATCTATTTTTATAGGTTCCGCCATGGAACCATGGAAGGCATCCTGCTGGATTCATTCCAGCGCAATGACACCATCATTGAGTTTAAGAATACTTATCCTCTGGTCGTAGACTTAGACCAGGTGGACGGCTTTTTGATTTATCACTCCAACAGCCACTTCTTTGGTTCTGAATGGAATGATAAACCGATCACGATCCGCAACTTCCTGCCTGCAGATGATACATCAGGGCCAAGTGAAGTTGTTGAAGCAGAAGAAACCAGGCCCCCGGAACCGGCTCCTGAAGAAAGTCCTGTTCCTGAGGAGACAACACAGCCTGAGACGGCTCCAATGAAAACAGAGCGTCCGCAGACGACCCAGAGAGATCGAATTCCTGACTCTGCTCATGCACGGACTTCCACTTCTACAGTGACAGAACGTCCACAGCCAGCTCAAGGAGAACGTATTCCTGGAACTCCTCCTGCCCAGACAGCAACTCCTGCGGTGACAGAACGTCCGCAGCCAGCTCAGGGAGAACGCATTCCTGGAACTCCTCCTGCTCAAACAGCAACTCCTATGGTCTCAGAACGGCCTGAACCAGCTCAAGGGGAACGCATTCCTGGAACCTCTACAACACAGCCCGCTGCTCCTGCGGCCTCAGAACGTCCGCAGCCAGCTCAAGGAGAAAGTGTCCCCGGCAATGCTCCCGCACAGAATCCTGTTCCGATGGTCACAGCAGAACCATATGAGGATGAGGAAGAACCGCCGGCCAGCGCTCCAGATCCGCCTCCTGTCAGGGATCCTTTTGATGAACTCCCGCAGGAAATTCCAATCCCGGAGGGAACCCCTGATACGGAATCCACAGTGCCGGAGCCGGCACCTGTTCCGGCAGGAACGCCTCCCCGGGTCTATGTAGAACCAGACATTCCAGAACCGGAGCCTATGAATGCCGAGTCTGTGGCCGAAGAGGAACCGCCAAAAGAAGAAAGTTCTGCTGACGCTAATTCAAAGCTGGCAGAATATATTGAGGCCCTTCAACTTGAAAAGAACGCCAAAGAACAGGGAATATCAGGCACTCCCGGTCTCTTTGACTGGAAGGAGTATCCCACCTTGCCCTTACCTCCTTCTTATATGCTGGATCCTAGCATCAAACTCAAAGTAGATGACCTGCAGAATATTCCAGATGTGCCAGAGAATCTAAAGACCAACGGATTTCTTCTGCTCAACTATGGCAACTACGGACATTTGATGCTCTGCCAGAATAAACGCACCAAAATGCTTTACCTGGGAATTCCAGGAGTTTTTGATAATGAGAAGAACTTCATTGCTAAGTTATTTGGATTTAAGAACTTTTTGACAGTGCCCGAAGCCCGTCAGAAGACAGGAAATTTCGGTTATTGGATCTTAGCCCTTTAATTCTTCCAGCAGGTCGCTGAGCCTTGCAAACTGTTCAAGGCTCAGTGCCTCTCCACGGATCGTAGGTGAAAGCTCCATTTTTTCAAGGGCTTCCACCACCTGTTCCTTGGAGAAATTCAGCGAACCGCTGTTATTGATCCCGTTCTGCAGAGTCTTTCTTCTCTGGTTAAAGGAAGCCCTGATGATGGAAAACATCAGCTTTTCATTTTTTACTTTAACCGGCATCTCCTGGTATCTGGTCAGACGGATAACTGCTGAGCCGACTTTGGGACGTGGCATAAAACAGTTGGGAGGTACATTGGCTACAATATAAGGCTCTGCATAAAACTGTACTGCCAGCGACAATGCACCATAATCCTTTGTCCCAGGACCTGCCTGCATTCTCTGGGCCACTTCCTTCTGAACCATGACAGTGAGACTGTCCATGGGGACATTCTTTTCAAACAGCCCCATGATGATCGGTGTCGTGATATAGTACGGCAAATTTGCCACTACCTTGATCGGTTTTCCCTTGTTTTTCTCCTGTGCTATCTTTCCGATATCAACCTTCAGGATATCATCGTTCAGCACTTCAACATTGTCATACCCTGACAGCGTATCATGAAGGATTGGGATCAGATTATGATCGATCTCCACCGCCAAAACCGCTCCTGCATGTTCTGAAAGATACTGGGTCATCGTACCGATGCCCGGCCCGATCTCCAGTACAAAATCATCCTTTGTAATATGTGCTGCGTCTATGATCTTTTCCAGCACATGGCTGTCAATCAAAAAATTCTGTCCGAACTTCTTCTGAAAATCAAAATGATACTTCTGAATGACTTCTATCGTTCTTTTTGGGTTGCTTAATTTCTCCATCTAAACCTCTTTCATTCGATACATGATCTTGGCATTTTGTTCTGTAACCTCGATAACCTCTTTGGCACTGACTCCTTTAATTGAAGCGATCTGCTCCGCCACAAACGGCAGATTTAAAGAGGAATTCCGTTTCCCCCGGTTCGGTTCCGGTGAGAGATAGGGGCTGTCCGTTTCCAACAGAATCCTGTCCAGCGGCGCATAAGAAACTACCTCCTTTAATGTTCGGCTATTCTTAAACGTGACAACTCCTCCGATCCCAAGATAAAATCCCATATCTAAAAACTTCCTGGCCATCTCCTTTGGATAAGAGAAGCAATGGACAACTCCTCCGATTTCTTCTGCATGGACTGCACGCATCATATCTTCCGTATCCTTTGCGGCATCCCGGCTGTGGATCACCATAGGAAGATTGGTCTCCCTTGCAAGCTCCATCTGTGCTTCAAACCACTTTTTCTGTATTGGACGCTCCGGCTCATTCCAGTAGTAGTCAAGCCCTATCTCTCCTATGGCGACAATCTTGGGCAGTTCTGCATACTGCTTAAGTTCGCCAAGGTCCTCAGGCTTCATATCACCGCTGTCTGACGGATGAACTCCCACCGCTCCATAGAGAAACGGATATTTTTCTGTCGCTTTGGCTGTCCACCGGGATGTTTCCATATTGGATCCTATATTTACGATCGTACCGATACCATTCTCCTCCATAGAAGCCAGCAGTTCTTCCCGGTCTTTGTCAAACTGCTTATCATCATAATGGGCGTGGGTTTCAAATATCATAACTCTTCCTCCAAAAATTGTTTTCATGCTGATACAATTTCTCATTCATATGGTATAATAAGAATAATTCTTATTTCATTGCAAGGCTGTCTCTATAACAAAAGACAATATTTTTTATTATAACACGAAACGGAGGATTTTTATGAGTATTTTTAAATGCAGTATCTGCGGCTATGTCTATGATGATGAGGCAGAATCCGCTCCTTTTTCCCAGCTGGAAGCTGATTATACATGCCCTGTCTGCAAGGCATCCAAAGATAAGTTTGACCCAGTAGAAGACGGACCTGTTTCCTCTCCCAATAAGGACAACCCATTGGCTTACCCAGACGCCTTTTCCAAAACTGATTCCAAGGAGTTCCCGCAGATGGATGCCATTCATCAGATGGCTGTCACAGGCTCTTCTGTCGTTGATGCCATGGGAACCTTAAAACCGATCATTTCGTGGGATGATATTCTGATTATGGGGGCACAGCTAAACCCTGCCCCCCTCAATGCCAAAGATCCGGTGAACACCAAGACAGTCATCGGCAAGAAGGCGAAAAAACCTATGGAGATCTATCATCCGGTATACGTATCCCATATGTCTTTTGGGGCCTTGTCCAAAGAATTAAAAACTGCTCTGGCTAAAGGTAGTGCCATGTCTAAGACCGCCATGTGCAGCGGTGAAGGCGGGATTCTTCCCGAAGAACGTCAGGCGGCTTATAAGTACATATTTGAGTATGTTCCCAACCTGTACAGCGTCACAGACGAGAACCTCCGGAATGCGGATGCCATAGAGATTAAGATCGGCCAGGGAACCAAACCGGGCATGGGTGGACACCTTCCAGGGGATAAAGTGACACCAGAGATCGCAAGAATCAGAAATAAACCCCTGGGTGAGGATGTGATCAGCCCTTCCAAGTTTCCGAACGTCAATTCCAAAGAGGATTTAAAGACTATGGTAGACTGGCTTAAAGATGTCTCCGGAGGAAGACCTGTGGGTGTTAAGATCGCTGCCGGACATATTGAACAGGATCTGGAATGGATCGCTTACGCTGACGCCGACTTTGTTACCATAGACGGACGGGGCGGTGCCACGGGGGCAAGTCCCCGAACCTTAAAGGACAATACCTCCATTCCTACAATCTTTGCTTTGTCCAGAGCCAGAAAGTATCTGGACCGCCATCACATTTCCATGGATCTGGTCATCACCGGCGGGCTCAGGCTTCCTGGCGATTTCGCAAAGGCTCTTGCGATGGGAGCCGATGCTGTGGCCATAGCTTCTGCTGCTCTTGTGGCTGCTGCCTGCCAGCAGTACCGCATCTGCAACACCGGTCAATGCCCTGTAGGCGTGGCCACCCAGGATGAAGAATTGAGAAAACGGCTTCATATAGACCATTCGGCCGAGAGGCTCTGCAATTATCTAAACGTATGCAGGTCAGAGCTTGAAATGTTCGGACGCATTACCGGACATGCCGATATCCATGATCTGAGTGTCTCAGATCTAAGAACCACCAACCGTGAAATATCAGAGTTTACAGATATAGAACATGTATAAACCAAGAAAAGGCCGTCAAAAATCTGATGGCCTTTTCTTTATGTCTCAATATCAACCTGGCACATCTTAAGTGCATTTAAAGCATTTTCATGGCTCTCCGGCGTCACCCCGGCACAAAGTCCTGCGTGAACGATAAGCTTAGCTTCTGGAAGTGCAGCCTTTACCATGAGAACATTGGAGATGACACAGATGTCCGTGCATAATCCAAGGAATTCAATCTCAACTTCTTTTCCCTCGTATCTTTGCTTCAGAAGTTCACAGAGCTCAATGGAGCCAAAGGTATCCTTTCTGCAAAAATCCATGACCTCTGCCTCTGTATCAGAGATAGCATCCATAATGTCAGAATGCAGTGCCCATCCTTCTTCTCCTAAAATACAGTGGGGAACCGGAAGACTTTTGCCTTCCTGTGTGTTTAAGTAATCCTCTGTGTGGGTATCCAGCGTTCCGTATATACTGCCCTTAAATCCCCTGATCTTCTCTGCTGCCCCGTCAACGATCTCCTGGGCTTCCTTGGTGCCAAGAGAACCGTCAATAAAGTCATTCTGCATGTCTATGACAACCAATATATGTTCCATACGGCCTCCTACTGGATCCTTGCAGCCACCAGCTGGTTCACCAGCTTTCCATCTGCTTTTCCCTTGACTCTCGGCATAAGACTCTTCATGATCTTACCCTTATCTTTCCCTGTCGGAGCATCAATTCCCAGTTCATTCAGCACCGCATCAATTTCCGCGTTGATCTTCTCTTCGCTCATCTCCTCAGGAGCAAATTCTTTGATCACTGCAAGACGGATGTTGCATTCCTCAATGATGTCTGTCCGGTCCTCCGGGCAGGATTCCAGAGTTTCTTTTGTCTGTTTCAATTCCTTTGCGATGATCGTATTTTCTTCGGCCTCAGTAAGATCCTCTCTTTTATCGATCTGTGCATTTTTAAGTGCGCTTAACAGCATGGATAAGGCTTCTTTTCTCGCTTTATCCTTATTTTTCATCGCTGCTACCATTTCTTTTCTGATCTCATCAATCTTGCTCATAATATCCTCCTGATTTTTTGTTTTTATTCTATCATATATTCCAGGAGAAATCACTTCCTTCTACGGTTTCTTCCTCCGTACAGATCAGCCAGTAGTCACCGTATCTGCGCATTTCCTTGTATGGTTTCTCAAGCTTCGGAAATCCCACACTGGAAAATGCATGGACGAACATTGGAGTTTTCTCTTTCTTTTCAACAACCGTCTCCGCTGTAATATAAACACTTCCTGTGTCCAGTTTATTTCCCTTTCGCCCCAATACCTGCATTTGCTCATAGACATCGATTCCTTCTGTCATAAACAAAAACAGTTTCAGCGGATGAACCCAGATACAGTTGTTGGACTCCACAACCATGTCACACGGAATATTTCTTCCTTCAATATAATCTCTTAATCTGTGGAGATCTTTAATCTCTTCTTTTGTCTCCCCTTTTATGATCCCCATTCCTCCCAGATCTGTCATATCTGCGATGCTTCTTTCTTCCATAATCATAACAGTCTTTCCCTGCTCTTTTTGAAAATGTGCTTCCACCGCATTTTGCAGTGATGCCTCCAGATACAAAATATCTACCTGTTTATCAGTCTTTAAAATTGGGTAATATGGGAATTCTATTTTTTCCTGCCATAAGGAATGCATCAAACCACCTCTTTTTTCCTAGTATGTGTATATCCCTTCATTGTATACAAATAGTTTTTGTCAAAAATATTACCATAATTATACACAATACCGCTTCAGAGTATAGGGTTCCTAAACCTGAGACGATCATTCCTGCTTTTGAAGGTATGAATAGTACGATATTCAGCAAAACAAACTCAAAGATTCCTCAGAGAATGGAATGAACTTATAATTATGCGCTCCGTGTTGTATATTCTTGACTTTAAATATCCCCTGTGATACTATTTTTTTGATAATCAGATAATAATCTGCCACCGGGTAGTTGAATGTAGAAAGCATTTGTAAGCATATCGTTAGGTCTTAGAAGATATGTTTACGGGTGCTTTTTTGGAGGATATAATGACGAAATTAAAAACATGGATAAACTATTTTTCAAAAACCGAAATTGTATTATGGTGTTGCTCTGTTATCTTGATCGTTCTTTCATTTTGTATCTTTGACCATGAAAATTATTTTACTCTTTTAGCGTCTCTGATCGGTGTAACATCGCTTATCTTTAATGCAAAAGGCAATCCGTTGGGACAGCTGCTCATGATCATTTTTAGTTTGTTATATGGGATGATATCGTTCATGTTTTCCTATTATGGAGAAATGCTGACTTATCTTGGTATGACACTTCCTATGGCGGTATTTTCTTTTATTACGTGGCTTAAAAACCCTTATAACGGAAATAAAGCTGAGGTAGAAGTGAATGATCTAGACAAAAATGAAATCATTGTGATGTGCATGTGTACGATTCTCGTAACTATCGTATTTTATTTTATATTAGATGTTTTTCAGACGGCAAATTTAATTCCAAGTACACTTTCCGTTACAACAAGCTTTCTTGCTGTATATCTTACCTTTAAAAGAAGTTCCTTTTATGCTGCGGCATACGCTGGGAATGATATCGTGTTGATCATTTTATGGTGTCTGGCAAGCATTGACGATATGAAATATTTTTCTGTTGTTGTTTGTTTTATAGCATTTTTTATCAATGACGTATACGGTTTTGCGAACTGGCAGAAAATGAAGAAACGGCAAACAGCTAATGAAAATTAAACATTTGTCAGGAAAAGAAACATCAGAATTAATTCGGCTTTAGAAATCTTAACAAATTATCTTGATGCGAAAAAGATCCGAAATTCATAACACTGTATAGTGCTATGGATTTCAGATCTTTTAATCTTATTGATAAAATAAACCTATTACCTTAATATTCACATTTCCCCACAGTTCTCGGAAAAGGGATCACATCACGAATATTTGCCATTCCCGTCACATACATGACCATCCGTTCAAATCCAAGACCAAAACCTGAATGCCTGGTGGACCCGTATTTCCTCAAATCCATATAAAAATCATAGTCAGAAAGATTCATTTGAAGCTCTTCCATTCTCTTTTGAAGCTTTTCTAAATCATCCTCCCTCTGGCTTCCGCCGATGATCTCCCCGATTCCCGGCACCAGAAGATCCACTGCTGCCACAGTTTTTCCGTCCGGATTCTGTTTCATGTAAAATGCTTTGATCTCCTTGGGATAATCCGTCACAAATACAGGCTTTTTATAAACCTTCTCTGTGAGATACCGCTCATGCTCTGTCTGTAGATCTGTTCCCCACGAAACCGGATATTGGAACTTATCATTATGCTGTTTTAATATTTCAACAGCCTCCGTGTAAGTGATCCTGGCAAACTCAGATTCCGCCACATGATGCAGACGATCCAAAAGACCTTTGTCCACAAACTGATGAAAGAACTTCATTTCCTCAGGCGCCTGTTCCAGTACATAATGAATAATATACTTAATCATACTCTCCGCCAGCAGCATATTATCTTCTAAGTCGGCAAATGCCATTTCCGGTTCTATCATCCAGAATTCTGCAGCATGTCTGGTGGTGTTAGATTCCTCTGCCCGGAACGTGGGGCCGAACGTATAAATATTTCGGAAAGCCTGTGCAAAGGCCTCCCCATTCAGTTGGCCGCTGACTGTGAGATTCGTTTCCTTTTCAAAAAAGTCTTCCCTGTAATCCAGTTTCTTTCCCTCAGAGAGCTCTTTAAGATCCAGAGTTGTCACCTGGAACATTTCTCCCGCACCTTCGCAGTCCTGTCCAGAAATAATCGGTGTATGCACATAAATAAAATCCCGTTCCATAAAAAATTTATGGATTGCATAGGCGATAAGGGACCGGACCCTGTATACAGCCTGGAATATGTTGGCCCTCGGTCTCAGATGGGCAATGGTTCTCAAGTACTCAAACGAATGTCTTTTCTTTTGCAGCGGATAATCTGAAGGAGACTCTCCCTCTACCTCTATACTGGAAGCCTGAATCTCAAATGGCTGTCTGGCATCCGGTGTTTCCGCCAAAACTCCTTTGACAATCACTGCCGTTCCCACAGACAGCTTCTTGATCTGGTTAAAATTTGTGAGCTTTTTTTCATACACAATCTGAATGGGTTCAAAAAAAGTCCCGTCATTGATGACAAGAAATCCAAAGTCCCTGGAATCCCGGTTGCTCTTCACCCATCCGCACAAGCTTAGTTCCTTCCCACTGTATTCTTTAAAATGTTTATATATCTGTCTCCCTGTTAATATCTGCACTCTGCGCTTCTCCTCTTAAAATTTTAATAAGTTCAACCCAATCTCGTCACTGTATTCACGGTCCACCGTACCCTCGATCCTGGTAAGTACCAGTTCTCCCGTGGCACTGATAAAAGCTTCCGTCAAATGTCCTCCCCGGACTTCTCCTGCCTCGTTGGCGACGCTAATGTGGAAGTGTAAATAGGTTTCCCCATTCATCAAAGAAACATTACCTCCCAGTGAGACGATCTCCATATCCTCCTCATAAGTCTTGCTTACATACTTCTTCTCTTTCGTTTGAAACAGGCCTGCCGTTACCTTATTTACAGCTCCGATTCCGCTTAAAGATGCCAGTTTCACATCCTCTTTTTCACATAATTCTTTTACCTTCGCAACAATTTCTTCGCCCTTTTCCAGTCTTATAACATAATGATTTCCAAACTTCCGGTATTCCATGAGAAATCCTCCTTATTATTTTATGTTCTTAAACAAGCTGTATCTTTCTTCATTATAGAACCAGATCTTTTATCTTTCAAGCCAAAAGGCGCCTTCCACACTGTGGAAAGCGCCTTCTGGATTATCAAGTTAATTTAAAACAGCCACCTGTAAAAGGTCAACAATTTATTCTTTGATCATTGTGAAGTCATCCCAAGGGATATTCACTTCTGCACCCTCATTGATGATGGAATCCACATGCATCAAAAGCGGGAATTCGTCTAATGAAACCACTCCGCGGTCAGCAAGCTTTCTGACGGCACGGGCTGTTCTTGTTGCAATGACAATGGATTCCAGAGTCACGCCCTGTAATTCTTCCATTGCCTCGTCAAAGCTTAATCCGCGTCCAAGAAGGGTTCCTATCTTTCTTGTTCTTCCTCCGAAGACTGTTACATATAAATCTCCGGCACCGTGCACGATATTTTCCGGACCTCCCCCGATCAGCTGCAGAAGCTTTGTCATCTCTTTAACGCTCTGTCCGAACAATGCAGCCTGGGAATTATAGTGCTGGATACCGATCTTTCCTTCCATCTTCTCGGAAAGGCCGACAGCCAGAGTAACACCAAGTGCATAAGCATTCTTCATAGCTACGGCACATTCCACTCCGACAACGTCCTTGGAGAGAGTAATGTGATAGTAGTCTGTTGCAAGCAGATCTTTGAACATCTTAAGAGTTTCCATGTTCTTTCCACAGAATGCAACATGGCTGTGGTCATGGTCTGCCAGCTCGTAGCTGGTGCAAGGTCCGCCGATGGCATTGATGTCAAGGTTCTTGCCTTCTGGCTGGCGTTCCTCAAAGATCACCGGATAAGGTACCAATGTTCCATCATCCAGATCAACCATTCCCTTTGTCACTGAAAGCAGAGGTACACTTTCCGGAATCACCGGCAGGATCTCATCGCAGAACCAGTCTAAACCAAAGCTGCTGACGCCGCAGAGCGCTGCGTCCGCTCCTTCAAGAGCCTCCTCTAATTCTTCGATCTGATAGTATTTGATACCGTCATGTAAAGTTCTCTTTAATGTGATATGGAAGTTATCTTTTTTTAATCCGTCAATGATCTCCCTATCCAGCGGAGAACCTACCAAACGGACCTCGTGTCCGTTTTCCATTGCCGGAAATGTAATTGCTGATGCCATCTGTCCTGCACAAATAAATGTAATAACGCTCATGTTTTCCTCCTAAAATGCTTATGCTGTAACTTTCTTTGTTGCCACAATATCTACTCCCAGTCCAAGAACGTCCTTAATGATGACATCTCCGACATTTACCGGGGCCTTCGCTGTTACTTTGGTCAGCTCATCCATGATATCATATATCTTTCCTTTTGGAATATCGCCATTTGTTTTGATCGGAACTCTTCTGGCCGTCTTTGCGTCTACTCTGACAGTAGATGTAATGACTCTGGTAGGGTTGACTAATTCTTTTTCTCCGTAAACGGCTCCTCTCGGGCATCCGTTTCCGGTTACTTTATATCCATTTTCCTCATCGACCTTTAAATGACATCCTTTCGGACAAACAATACAAATTAAATCTGTCATGTTAAGCACCTACCTTTTCTACAGACACAGTGATCTCGCCATTCTTCACCTTCTCCAAAAATGCCTTTGGAATCACGATTTTCTCCATCTCACCCGGAGCCATGTGTTCCCGCTTAAAGGAAGCCAATTCTTCTCCTCCGGAAGTAACCTTAATGGCCACGTCTTTGTATACGTTACGCACACGGAACATCACTTCCACCATCTTATCCACATTGGAAGGACGGACTTTCTGAGGAACCGTATATCCTACACAGTCACCGTTTTTCAGTTCAATATAAGTCTGGTCTTCGGTCTCACCGTTCTTTACATATGCAGCGGCACTTCTTCCTGCTTTCTGGCTCTCGGCAGTTACGAAGTCTACCAGGTCATGGACGTGCACAACATTTCCGCTTGCAAAAACACCTTCTGCGGATGTCTCCATATTTTCAAATACCACCGGCCCATTTGTCCTTGGGTCCATTGTGATACCTGCTGCCCTTGTAAGCTCATTCTCCGGAATCAGCCCTACAGATAACAGTACAGTATCTACGTCAAATGTGATCTCAGTACCCGGGATCGGCTGGTTCTTTTCATCCACCTTCTGTACGACAACCTGCTCTACTCTCTTATCCCCTTTGATATCCGTAATGGTGTGAGATAAGTATAGAGGGATATCATAATCTTCCAGGCACTGTACAATATTTCTAGTAAGACCATTAGAATATGGACAGAGTTCTACACATCCTACGACTTTAGCACCCTCTAAACTCATACGCCTTGCCATGATAAGGCCGATATCTCCTGAACCTAAGATCAGGACCTTTTTCCCGACCATGTATCCTTCAATGTTGACATATCTCTGAGCGGCACCGGCAGTGAATACTCCAGCCGGACGGTCTCCAGGAATTGCGATCGCTCCTCTGGTTCTCTCCCTGCAGCCCATATTTAAGATCAGGGCCTTGCCTTCCAGTACCATATATCCATTTTTCTTATTCATAGCGTGGACGCATTTCTTATCTTCATCCACATCCAGCACCATCGTATCCAGCATCACTTCAATGTTGGTCTGCTCTAACATCTCGATAAATTTATTGGCATATTCCGGTCCGGTCAGTTCCTCTTTAAAGTAATGAAGACCAAATCCATTGTGGATACACTGGTTTAAGATTCCGCCAAGTTCCTGGTCACGTTCTACCACTAAGATTTTATCGGCACCATTCTTGCTTGCTTCCACTGCGGCTGCAAGTCCTGCCGGTCCTCCTCCGACTACGATCACATCATACTTCATTATTTGGCACCTCCTGTTTTTGTTTCTCCTGTGATAATGTTCATTCCCACACGGTCCTGTGGAACGTTTTCCAATGGAATATTTAACTCTCTTGAGATGATCTCCTGCACTCTCGGACCACAGAAACCACCCTGGCATCTGCCCATACCTGCATTGCATCTTCTCTTGACCGCATCAATGGATGTTGCAGGGATTGGGCGGTGGATTGCATCTACGATCTCCCCTTCTGTCACTGTCTCGCAGCGGCAGATGATTTTTCCGTATAATGGATTTTCCTTGATCAAAGCAGCTCTTTCTTCATCGCTTAACTTCTTAAATCTGTTAACTTTTCTTTCATCCTTGAACTCTTCTTTTGCTTCCAGAGACAGTCCTGAAGCTTCCATCATCTTCAACAGGTCAACAGCGATTGCCGGTGCGGAAGAAAGTCCCGGGGAAGCCATTCCTGAGATATTAAAGAAGCCTTTGTTTTCTTCATCTTCAAAGATAAAGAAATCATCTTCCTTTGTTCTCGCACGGACTCCTGCAAAATTACGGATAGACTCCCTGAAGTTAATACCAGGAACAGATTTTAAAGCTGTATTTCTCACAAAGGATAGTCCATCGGTTGAGGTTGACACATCATCTCCATCTGTCGGCTGGGAGTTAGGCCCTACAATCAGGTTGCCATGGACGGTCGGTGAGACGAGGACACCTTTTCCGTCCTTGTTCGGACATTGGAAGATCACGTGATTCACCAGTTCTCCCTGGCTTTTATCTAATAAGTAGTATTCTCCTTTATTCGGTTCGATGGTAAAAGATTTTTTATTTGTGTATTCGTTTACTTTGTCGGCATTGACCCCTGCTGCATTGCAGATGTATTTTGCTTCCACAGTTCCGTTGTTTGTTTTGATCTCATAGGCGTCACCGTTCTTTTGGATGTCTGTAACTTCCGTATTCAGCTTAAACTCAATACCGTTTTCTACCGCCATCTCTCCCAGCGCAATCGCCAACTCCCACGGGCTGATGATTCCTACATTCGGGGAAAACAATGCTTTGATCGCTTTCTCGGAAACATTCGGCTCTTCTTTTCTCAATTTTTCCTGATCCCAGATCTCCATGTCAGGAACGCCGTTTTTCTCTCCGCGCTGTTTTAACTCTTCTAATGTTTTTTCTTCTTTTTCTTCAAAGGCAACAATCAGGGCTCCAATCTGTTTAAATGGAACATCCAGCTTTTTACACAGCTCTTTTATGTACTGATTTCCTCTGATATTATATTTTGCCATCAGAGATCCCGGTATCGGGTCATACCCTCCATGGATAATGGCACTGTTCGCTTTCGTTGTTCCCACAGCCACATCATTCTCTTTTTCAATGACCACTGCATTTACATTATACTTTCCTAATTCGTATGCGATGGAACATCCTGTAATCCCCGCACCTATAATCGCTACATCATACACTGTTCTTATCCTCCTTCGACTGAATCCCTGTTTGTCTTACTGACCTTATCTAATCATAATAATTTCACTGTGTCAAACCTGAGAAACGCCCATTTCATGCGGTTTTTGGCCACTTCTGATTAATCATTATCCGTTGATTAACTGCCCATTTTGGCTTTTGTTTTTTAGAAAACAAACCCTTTCCCCGTTTTTCCTTGTGTTTACTATTAATCATTAGTATAATATTAATAATCAATAAAAAGTTTCAATTAGTAATTTTTATTAATCAAAATAAATCGAAGATTTTTCCATTTCACAGGAGGGGGCAATATGGGAAAGAGAAATAAGGTCACTACAAGGGATATCGCAGAATACACAGGACTCTCCCAGTCCAGTGTTTCTATGATCTTAAGCAGCAAACCCCACGTATCATTTTCAAAGGAAACCGTAGATAAGGTAAGAGCTGCCGCCAAAGAACTTGGATATAAGAAACCGGAGAAGAATTCCTTAAAGAAAGCTTCTGCACTTTCCAAGACGATCATTGTGATCTGTCCGATCCTTTCCAATGGATACTACTCTATGCTGATCCATTCCATCACGGAACGCGCAAGGGAATATGGTTATACTGTTTTTTCCGTGTCCACGATCCGTGACGTTTCACAGGAGGAGTACTATATTAAGATGCTGTCTAATTTTGACTTAAGCGGCATTATCTTTTTATATCCTCCTTCCTCCAAGATCTCGGAGATCAATAACCTGTCTAAATCTGTCCCTATGGTATCCATCGGGGATAAGCCTGAGGGCTCCAGGTTTGATTCCGTTGAACTGGACAGCAAAAAGCCCGGCTTTATACTCGGGGAGTATTTAATCTCACTGGGACATACACATATTTCCTTTGTCTCAGCTCCGATCAAACAAAAGGAGATTGGAAGGCTCCACAGGCTTGAAGGGTTAAAGAATAGCTTTAAGGCTTACAACATGGACTTAAATAATATTGAAGTGCTGTCCTCCAAATTCTCTACTTATTCCAGATACACGCCGGATAATTCCGAGTATCTAAACGGTTATGATCTGGTCTCAAAAGCTCTCGAAAACAATACAAAGTCCACTGCCTTTGTAGGCAATAATGACATGACAGCCTTCGGTACCATGGCTGCCATCACAGACCACGGCTACAAGGTACCTGGAGACTTTTCAGTCTGCGGTTTTGATAATATCCCTCTCTCAGGCATGCCTCAGATCTCACTAACAACCATCGAGCACGCGGCTGCTTTTAAAGGCAAGGAAGCGGTGGATATTATTTATAAAAAGAATGCCCAAAAAGACGGCCTGTCCAAGCATCATTACATTATGAGACTGGAATATGAACCGGAGCTGATCGTCCGCAATTCTACTGGAAAAGCGAAAAACAATACCTAGAATTAAATACGCTTACATCCGCTGAGCATATATACAAAGAGAGGAAGCATTTTAAGGCTTCCTCTCTTTGTATAATTTCTATTTCGTCTTTATGCTTTTCCCACACTTCCACAAACCTTCATTTTACTCATAACATACTTTTTTACTTCTTTACGTCCTGCCGCACCATAATTTTTAGGATCAATGGTATCAGGATTTTCAGCGAGGATTTCTTTAACTCCTTTTGTATATGCAATGCGAAGGTCTGTAGCATAATTTACTTTGCAGATTCCTCGTTTAATACACTCTTTTACTGCTTCGTCCGGCACACCACTTGTTCCATGAAGAACGAGGGGAATGTCTACGACCTCTTTAATCTGGCTTAAGATGTCAAACTGAATGTTTGGTTCCCCTTTATATACCCCATGGGCCGTACCAATTCCAACTGCCAGAGAATCAACCCCTGTTCTCTCTACAAATTCCTTTGCCTCCTGTGGATCTGTATATGGATTGTCATCTCCACCATCTAAATCATCTTCTTTTCCTCCAACTTTTCCAAGTTCTGCTTCTACAGAAATTTCTGATGGATGACAGGCCTCTGTCACTGCCTTACTGACAGAAATATTCTTCTCAAATGACTCATGGGAACCATCAATCATGATTGAAGTATATCCTGCTCTCAATGCCTGCATCGCAAGCTCAAAACTATTTCCGTGATCTAAATGCATCACCACGGGTACAGATCCTCTCTTTGCAGCCGTCTTGACATTCGCAAGATAATAATCGAGTCCCGCATATGTTACAGTAGACGGGGTGGTCTGCATAATGACAGGTGACTTTAATTCCTCGGCTGCTTCTAAAACTGCCTGTACCATTTCCATGTTCTCTACATTGAATGCACCTACTGCATATCCCCCAGCCTGTGCTTTCAGCAATATTTCATTTGATGTTACCAACATAAGTCTATCCCCTTTCTGGATATCATACCTTATCTGGCAGGCCGCTACAAACTAAAATGCGCCACCTGCGATAGTTTTTCTTTATTGTTGGAAGGAGGCCTTTCTTTTGACAGAAACCCTTCTCCAGCAGACATTACGTCCATTTTCTACATGATTGGAGTGAAGCATTCTAAGAGCTGAACGGAAATTATGTGGAAAATGTCATAGTTTTATAATCTTAACATTTTGGATAATCTCATCTCTTTTCACAGGTTCAAGGGTTCCAGTCTTGGGGGAAAGTGCGTTAGCCGACGCAACGGCAACTGCATACTTTAAAATATCCTCCGGCTCCATATTGCGTTCTAATCCCACTGCAAAAGCCCCGACCATTGAGTCCCCGCATCCTACTGTATTTACCACTTCTATTTCGGGCGGCCTTCCTTGATAGATCCCTTTTTCGCATACAAGCAAAGCCCCATCTCCTCCGAGAGAAATAACCACATATGGAATTCCCTTTTCATAGATCTTCCTGGCATATTTAATAACATCTATCTGGCTGTGAATCTTAATATTAAAAAGCATTTCTATTTCATCTTTATTAGGCTTGACCATAGTCGGAATACTTTTGAGACCTTCTTCCAAATATTCTCCGCTAGTATCTAAGATAACCTTTTTTCCTTGATCTTTTACAATCTGCACCATCTTCTGGTATATATCCTTACCCATTCCGTTGGGCGCGCTTCCAGAAATTGTTATGACATCGCTATCTATGATAATTTCAGGAAATTTTTTTAGAAATGCAGTTTCCTCCTCTGGAGTGACATCACATCCCGCTTCCAGATACTCTGTAGAACCATAACCCGGATCCAAAATATTAATACAGCTTCTTGTTTCACCATTAATGTGTTCAAACTCAAAAGGAATGCCATCAGACTCCAAAAGTGATTCTAAATATTGGCCATTATATCCGCCGACAAGACCGGCTGCCTTTACATCAGCGCCGCAAAGCCTGGCCACCCTTGCCACGTTCAGCCCTTTTCCGCCGGCACTGTTGTATGTATTTGCTACACGCATTACAGTACCATTTTCAATTCTTTGGGTCAAATGATAGGCTTTATCGATAGAAGCATTTAACGTTACCGTTGTGATCATGCTTTTTTCCTCCAGTCACTATAAACTTCTTAAATATTTCACCCCTGCTGCAGCATCAGCGACAAGTCCGTCAATATCATCTGCCTTTTTGATAGTTCTCCAAAGCGAGACACTCTTTGCACTTGCAGACTTATCAAGAACAAATGGCTCCATTACTAACGGCCCTTCAAAACATATATCTTTTATTGTTTTTGCAATAGCCTGCCAATCAATATTAGTCTTCTTTTCTCCTACAGGGATTTTCCGGTTGCTCTCTCCGATATGCAGATATCCCAAATACCCTTTTTCATGGGCATTACGAATGGCTTCCGGAATATAATCTTCTTCAATGTTCATATGGAATGTATCCAAAAGCAGCTTACAATAGTCATTGTTGACAGCCTCGCATATTGCAATTCCCTCTTCGGCAGTATTGGCTGTATACTGTTCAAAACGATTCACAATCTCCAAACAGATGGTCACTCCAACTTCTTCTGCATGTTTAGCAACTTTTGTTAATCCTTTTATTGCATTTGCCGTACGGACCTTTTTAATTTCTGTAACATTCTCTCCATCGGGACGTGTATTCCATAGTCCATAAGGTATTCCAGAAAACAATTTCGCGCCCATCTCTGCACAAAGATCCAGCATATTACATAAATGTCTGATACCAGCCTCATGATATTCTTTTTCAGAACTGGAAACATCTCTTTCCGGCCTAAGTCCAGTCCCGTTAATCGTTACTGAAAGGCCTGCATCTTTAATATAATTACGAAGTTTGTCGCGTTCTTCTACAGTTAATGGTACAAAATCACCTGCTTTCAGTTCAATGGTATCCATATTAGATTTCTTTGTTAAATCAACTATTTGATAAATATCTAATTTAGGAGTTGTTCCATTCCAATATGCTGTTTGCAGCCCAATTTTATTTTTCATTTTGATTCTCCTCGTTTTCTTCCCAGATGATATATCTTCTGCTACTCCAGGCTTGCATGTCTCTTTGCCATATCATCATTACTTCCTTTATCTTCCTGACTCATTTCAAGAATTGCCGCGTCAAACACTATAAGCAGCATTTGTTCAAATAAACTTCCAAGCGGCTGTATACTTGCATCAGATGTCGAAAATTTTGTTGCAGAACTAATTGTAATGTCTGGTGTCTGAATTTTTCCCAATGTGGATTCTGATGATGCTGAAATCACAACCAAATCTGCACCCTGTTTCTTTGCAGACTGCACAGTCATACAGACACTGCTTGTTTCCCCCGAAGCAGAAGCTGCAATCAGTAAGTCTCCCTTTTCCACCGACGGTGTTGTTGTCTCTCCGACTACATATGCATCCAAACCGATCTGCATCAGTCTCATTGCAAGCGCTTTTAACATCAAACCTGATCTTCCTGTCCCATAAACAAAAATTCTTCGATGAGTCTTGATTTTTTGAATCAGATTTTGAATCTGATTCTCAGGAATTTTTTTAGCAGCTTGTTCAAGCTCTGTTATAATTACTCTCGTTCCCAAAATAACACCTTCTTTACATGATTTCTTCCGGATATAAAAGCACTTTTCCATATCCTTTAGGATTGGAAATAATCTTTTTAAACATGTGAGGACCTTCGCTCAGATTAACTCTATGAGTCACCATGCCAAGAACATCAACCTTCTTGTTTCCGATATACTCCACTGCATTCATCCATTCTTTTCCTGGATATGGTGCAGAAATAGTACACCAGGATCCGATAATATTTAATTCATTTCTCATAATTTTTTCAAAATAGAATCTTGGAATTGGTACATCCGCATATGGAATTCCCATATATACAACTTCTCCGCCTTTACGGGGCAATCCAAGCACTCTTGCAGCAGTAAAAGGGTTCCCTGCAGATTCGATAGCTAAGTCCACTCCATTTCCATACTTTCTGATTTCATCATGAAAATCAATATCTGTAGAATTAATTAACACATCGGCGCCAAATTTCTGTGCAACTTGTAATTGTGCAGCGTCAATATCAATGGCAAACACTTTCTTTGCTCCAAATGCTTTGGCCCATTGAATTGCCATAAGTCCAATATTTCCACATCCAACAACGGCAACTTCATATCCCATTTTAATTTTTGTCTGATATAATCCATGGATAGCAACCGTTGCCGGCTCTACTAACGCTCCTTGTTCGTATGTCATGCCTTCCACCATTTTAACAAGGTTGACAGCCGGCATTTTAATATACTCTGCAAATGCACCAGGTACATAAGCTCCAATTGTATTTAATGATTCACATCTTGACGGATGTCCGCTTTTACAATATCCACATTCATGGCAAACCATATTCGGACAGCCTACCACACGGTCACCTACTGTTAACTCTGTGACTGCAGAACCAATTTCTATAACTTCTCCTGAAAACTCATGCCCCCAGACATTCCCTTTTACGTAAGGTCCTAAACTACGGTATCTTGCAATATCCGAACCGCAAATCCCAACGGCCTTCACTTTTACAATAACGTCATCGTCTTTTTCAATTTTAGGATCGGGTACTTCTTCATATCTTAAATCTTGGACGTCATAAAATGTTAATGCTTTCATTCCTTCACAGCCTTTCTTAAAGTCTCTGTATGCTCCTTGATACCTTGGAATAAATATCCGCCGGATACAAATACATTTGCCCCCGCTTCATAACATGGCTTTATCGTCTTATTATCAATACTTCCATCTACTTCAATATCAATATCTCTATCTCCAACCATTGCTTTTACATTTTTTATTTTATCCACGACAGAACCTAAGAAGTGCTGACCGCCCTCTCCTGGATTTACACTCATTAAAAGAATCATATCCAAATCATCTAATAAATACTTGATCGTTTCTTCCGGTGTTCCCGGACTTAACACAATTCCTGCCTTGATACCTCTATTACGGATTTTATGTAAACAGCTTAATACCCTTGCTGTAGATTCTTGATGGATTGTTATAATATCCGCCCCTGCATCTGCAATGCTCTCAATATGCAGTTCCGGATGTTCTATCATTAAATGGACATCCAATGGGATATGAGTCATTGATTTTAATGCTTTGATGTGATCTGCTCCAAATGCCATTCTTTCTACAAAATGTCCATCCATCACATCCACATGGATAAAATCTATGTTACTGTCTTCTAATTCTTTGATCTGTTTTTTTAACTCTCCTAAGTCTGCTGCGAAGATTGACGGAGATAATTTCATATCTTTCACTGTCATACCTCTTTCTTTTATCGGTTCGGACATTTATCTTTCACTGTCGATTAAAATCTTTCCTTTTACTGCACCACGAGTCTTAAACATCTCAAAACCTTCTGAGATCCTGGATAACGGCAGCTTTTTAAAGATCAGGGATTCTTCCCCTTTTAGCTGTCCCGTTGCAAAATAATGTGCCACACAATTCCATTCGTGTCCGGGGAATGGCGCAGAATAAGATAACCAGGATCCGGTCAGAGTAAACTCCTTACGATTCATGTTTTCCCATTCTTCCACAGAAAATGTTAGTTCTCTTGTAGGCTTTCCTATATAACAGATTCCGGCTTTATTTGCTGCCAGTTCATACGCCATCTTCATCGTAATGGTACTTCCTGCAGTTTCATAAATATAATCAAAGCCTTTTTGGCCCGTCAGCTCCATTGCCTTTTCCATAAATCCTTCCTTCAAGGTGTTTATGCCATCGGCTGCGCCCATCTGTTTTGCCAGTTCAATTTTGTCATCATCAATATCAAATACAACGGTCTTTGCTGCTCCGAAAATATTTGCCCATTGCATGACAAGCAATCCGATGGTCCCGCCTCCCAGAACTGCAACCGTTTTTCCTCCTTCATAAGGAAGACACTGTAATCCATGAAGAGCAACTGCTGCGGGTTCAAACAATGCACCTTGTTCAAAAGATACTGTATCCTTAAAAGGAACCACATTTTGCTCTGGAAGACAGACATATTCTGCAAAGCTGCCTGCTTGTCTTGTCCCAATAAAACTATAATGCTTGCAAAGTGCATAATTACCCTTGAGACAATCTTCGCATTTCATACATGGAACCAGCGGAGCGCCAGCTACCCGCTGGCCTTTCCGGACTTTTGTCACGCCCTCTCCCGTTTCCTCGACAATTCCTGAAAACTCATGTCCAAGGATGACTGGGTAAAAATGCGCCCCGTTCTCATTCACTCTGGGTACATCTGATCCGCAGATCCCAGAATATTTTACTTTCACAAGTACTTCTCCAGCCTCCGGCCTGGGAGTCTGTACGTCTTCATATCTGATATCATCTCTTGCGTGTAAAACTCCTGCTTTCATCTATTTCCACCTGATCCTTTCCATCTTCAGCTTACTCTTACTCCTCTGAAATAGTTTTAAGCAACTCTTCAACTTTCTTCTTTGTTGCTTCTTTATTAATTCCAGAAACAAGCCCAAATACACTGAGATATGGTTTCTCAAGAGGATTACGGTAATTTGCAGTAGTAAATACTACATCTACATCTTTTTGCTTTGTGGGAACCTCAGAAATCGTCCCCTTCATCAATCTTATTTTAACGCCAGCATTTTTTGCAATTTCCTTAATTTCTTCCTGTGCGATTGTGGATGTTGCAACACCGCTGCCACACGCTACTAATACTTTTACCTCTTTTGCCATAATTCTTCTCCTTTACTATGACTTGTTCTCATCCTAATTGTTCCTGCAAATAAATCTCTGTTTCTTCATTTGAAAGGTTTTTGCATATTGATAAAACTTCAGGATTATTTAAAAATGCCATCATTTTTTGAAGTACTGTTAAATGCTCGTTTGCATCCTTAATCGCCAGATTAAAAATCATATCTGTTTTTACTTCCTCTGTATCATCATCCAACCTCTTAAATGTTACTGGACCGTCCAATTTCAGCAAACAAATTGCATTCTGTGAAATTCCTTCATCTTTTACATGAGGGATTGCCGTAGGAATTTCTGTAGGAAGTCCTGTTGGAAAATTTTTTTCACGCTCGGCACACAGATTCCCAAAATCTTTACTGACTATACCTGCTTTATATAAGGCGTCTCCACATAGTTTGATTGCTTGTTCACTACTGTCGGCTGATCCGTGAATAACCAAATATTTCGTTTTCATTGAACTCCCCTCTCTTATCCAATCATCATCATAATTCTATGAATAAATGATACGATTAGGTTGCCAGGATTCCATCCAAAGTGAGATGCTGTCACAAGTTTTCCAAAATCCACATTTGTAGCAGACATCATCTGTGTAGCTTCCGGAATAAACATATTTGCCAGGAAAAGTGTTAAGTACATCATAACAGTCATACCAAGAAGGGATCTGAATAGATTTCCTTTACTGCTTAATACGACCATCGGTGTCATATAACAGATTTCAGCTAAAAGGCTGAGCGGGAAAAATCTCATACCAGGTACCAAAAATACAAGAAGGATGGTAACCGGAATCATGATAGCAGTACATGTAATACATGCCGGATCTCCAAGACCAAGTGCAATATCCATACCTATGTATATATCTGCGTCTTCACCAATTTTTCTGTGCATATAGTCGTTCGCCGCCTGTCCCATTGGAGATAGACCTTCCATCATGATAGATACCATTCTCGGGATCAGTACCATGGCTGCCGCAACACCCATAGCCATTGTAAGAATCTCTCCTGGGCTTTGCTTTGTAATAATTCCCAGGAACGCACCTACAAACACACCGATCATCGCAGGGTCTCCAAACACGCCTAGTTTATCACCGATTTTTGTCATATCTAAATCTACTTTATTAAGGCCAGGAATTTTATCAATGATCTTATTCAATCCGTATGAGATTGGATATGCCCATGCGACAAAGCAGAGACAGGTACATGTTGTTCCTTCAAGCCCAAAGAACTCCTGCCAAGGTTTTGCAACCCACTGTCCAAAGAAGAGAACGATCACACCACATGCCAAAGCTGTTATAAATCCGATCACCGCGCTTCCGGATAAACTATAGGCAAGAGCACCCGGCACGAGAAAGTGCATGAAATTCCAAATATCAACATTTAATACCTTTGTGATTTTAAGACGAACTAGAATAAGATTTACAAAAATGATCGCCGGAATTACCAATACTGCAAATGGCACGGTCCAAGACGCTGCGCCAAGTGCCGCAAATCCTATCTCTAAAGTATCATAGCCGGATCCCAGCTTTTCGTAATACTCCATTGCAGGCGTCACCGATGTAATTAATAAATTTACTGCTAAAACGAGTCCTTGGAAACCAATCCCTACCAATAAACCTGCTTTGATCGCCCGCCCGATTTTCATACCAAAGAAAATGCCCAATATTGCAATTACCACCGGGAGAAGAACAACCGCTCCTAAATTTACGAACCCTTGAAAAAATTTTAATAGTATTTCCATATGTACCTCCAATTTTAATTTTCTCCGAGATTGTTGGCCAAACGTTTTATCTCTTGTTTACAGTTTCATATTATCATTCATATAAAATCAAAAACAGTGAAAGGTACTTCCCCTCTTAGGAAAGAATTTAGTCCGGTCAAATTCATTTCCACAGCTGGAAATAAAATAAATCAGCCGAATCTATTTCCCATCCAGGAAATAAATTCGACCATTTATTTCAACTTATTTAAACAGTGCTGTGTTCATATTTCTCAATAATTCTTGACATTTCTTCAGGGTCCTCTGCCTCATGAAGAAGCTGTCTGTAACCGTCATCCCTCAGCATATTTACCAAACTGAAAAAAGCCTTCAGGTAACTCTTATGATCAATGGCGCTCAAACAGCATACAAACTCTATGGGATCCAGTTCTTCCACACCAAATGGTACCGGCTCTTTTAAGCGAATCAGGTGCATGCCAAGACGGATACTGCCTTCTTCTACTTTTGCATGGGGCATGGCAAACCCTTTTGACAATACAACATAAGAGCCATATTCCTCTATACTGTGGACCATTGCATCTATGTATCTTGGTTCAATATAACCTCTTTCCACAAGCTTCTCACCTGACTTACGCACTGCATCCTTCCAGTCCTCACACTCTACATTTACTTCAATATTCGTAGCCGGCAGTAAATGATGCAGGTATGGCGATAAAATCTCCGCCTCATGTTCTGCAGACTGTTTAAAATAGCTTCGGATCACTCTTCGGAGTTCCTTCATAAAGTCCTTTGCTACATCATCTGGCTCAATCATGCTGTATACCAACGGACGGACTTCATCGATCAAACCTTTCGCACTCAGTCCATTTTCATCCATTCTGACTGGAAGATTTCTGCCATTCCTCAGTGCATCAATTCTATTACCTACACGAATATAATCTGCATCACTGAAAGCTGCTGAGACCACAACATGCTCTAACGGACAACATTCCAATGGCACTGTAGAAATTACGAAGTCAGCTGAATTAGGGTCAAGGTTCATTGCTTCATGGGCGGAAATCACATCCACAACCCGAAATTTAAAATGCCGTTTCAACTTTTCGAGTAGTAGTCTGGATGTTCCTATCCCTGCATGACAAGCCACGATCACACGGAAAGCTACCTCCTTATTTTTCTTTCGTTCAATGGCAGCACATACATGAACTGCAATATATTTTATTTCTATTTCATTCAATTTACGCTCTGTATATTGGTATATGACAGACATCTGATTAATGACTGCCTCAAGTACATCCTGGTTATCTTCAAGCACCTCATTTATCATATCCACTTCCTGATAGTCAATGGGGGGTGCAGAAAATATAGATTCCAGATGATTAGATAAATTTTCAAAAAAATCATAATCTGTATTCAAATCAATTCCTAGTTCTGAAGAAATATCAGAAATATATTGCCTTGTGATCATTTGAATAATAACTGTTTTTTTACTAAATTTGTTATTGTTCCTAAAGCGTACATTATCCATAAAGCTGCTAAGATACTTTATATCATTTTCTGTTGTAACGACATCACAATACTGGGAAATATATTTTAGTGTATCTAAAGCAAACATGTAATTTTCGCTATTGGTATCCACCTGTGGCTCTAAAAATTCTTCTGTTTGGTTACGATTCACCATAATTCTTAAATACAAAACAATCTCACGGAAAGAATTATCATCCAAATACTTTTTATAACGTTGTTCCTGCTCTCCAAGTATTTTTTGTATTACGCTGCTGTCACCTGCCTGTACACTGACATGTTTAGCTACAACATTTTTATGATTGTCATATAAACAAAGAGAAGGACGAAGAACATTAAAAAGGAATTCTCTTTTTTTACTTTCGGAACCTTCTATACGAAGCCCCTTATTGGCATGAGAAACCACCTCTAAGTTCCCTTCCCTTATAAATGCTTTGATATCTTTTAAATCATTGATCACTGTTGCTCTGCTCACAAATAAATGATCTGCAATGGTTGCAAGAGTGATATAATCTACAGAATTTACTATCATAGCCGATGCTACCTGCTTACGCTCCTCCTTTGATAATCTATAGCTGTATAGATCACCTTCCAGCAGTATCGGCAATGATTCTTTAAAGTTTCCAGGTGGATTGATCTTCCCGCCGCTGTTGATCAAAACTTCTTCTCTTTTATTCTGGTTTAGGATTGAATTAATCTCCTTCAGATCATTGCGAATGGTTTTTTGAGACACCTGAAAATATTCTGCAAATCTGGAGACCGTAATCTCATCTTTCTCTTTGCTCAATAATTGTACAATCTCAGTACTTCGCTGATTCATCCCAAATACCCCCATTTTCTCTCTAATAAAACCGTAACAGTCTAATTTAATACTACTCTAACAGTGAACATTAAAAAAGAATGATTTACTTCCATTAAAAGAAATTTTTTATATCATATCCTGTGATCCACATTAGCCGTAGAAAGCCAATAAAACCTTTTGATCCATAGTCTGAAACAAAATTATGTCACAACTCCCGATGAAAAAGATAGCATTAGTCTGTATTTACATTTGTACAATACATAAGCTATGATAAATACAGATAAACGTTTATAGCAAACAGCAGCCAACCGGGAAATGGCCGCTGCACAACAAAGGAGAGGTGAGCATGGCCGGCAAACTTCTTAATGATGAATTCTTAAACAACATAGCGTGGGGACTTCCAAGTGCGGCAAAACAAGAATCGATCCGCATTGCAGGCAGACTTCTTGTGTCAAACGGATATGTAAGACCTGGATATGAGGACAGCATGCTGGAACGTGAACTTGAACACAATACATATTTAGGGTTCGGCGTTGCAATCCCCCATGGGACTGAAAACTCCTTAAGCCAGGTATTAAGATCCGGAATCTGCATTGCACATTTTCCTGAAGGCATAGATTATAACGGAGAGACCGTGTTCTATGTGATCGGGATTGCATGTAAGGAAGATGACACAATACAAGAACTAATGCAGATCACTGATATTCTCTGCAAACCAGAAGAATGTGAAAAACTATTATCTGCCGCATCAAAAGAAGAATTCATTGAGATTATTAATGAGAATTATCTAAAAGAAGGAGAGTTATAGTATGGAACATGAAAAGACAACATTCTCCCAGAAGCTCCAGAAGTTTGGAGCGTTCCTGGCTGGAATGGTTATCCCAAATATCGGCGCATTTATCGGATTCGGTTTGATCACAGCATTTTTCCTTGAAACAGGATGGACACCAAATGCAAAACTTGCAAACCTTATCAGCCCAATCTTAAATTCACTGCTCCCAATTCTGATTGGTCATACCGGGGGTAAAATGGTCGGAGGTGACCGAGGCGGAGTCATCGGTGCTCTTGTTACAGTCGGTGCCATCGTTGCAGTGCCGGGAACCCCTATGTTCCTTGCAGCCATGATCTTAGGACCTGCATCTGGATGGTGCATTAAAAAGTTTGATGCGGCTGTAGATGGAAAAATCCCTGGCGGATTTGAGATGATCGTTAATAACTTCTCTTTAGGTATTATCGGCGGTATCCTCTGCTGTGTTGCTTACCTTGTATTCGGACCTGTCATGGATACCGTTACACAGGTGCTCACAAATGGTGTAAACTGGATCGTATCACACAATGTGCTTCCGCTCTCTGCAATCTTTGTAGAGCCTGCAAAAGTATTGTTCTTAAATAATGCATTAGACCACGGTATTTTTGGACCGATCGGTTACGAACAAGTTAAAACTTTAGGACATTCAGCATTATTCCTGTTAGTTCCTAACCCTGGAACCGGACTTGGACTTCTGCTTGCATACTGGTTCTTTGGAAAGGGTGAAATGAAAGAAGCCGCTCCTGGAATGATCCTCATTCATTTCTTTGGAGGTATCCATGAAGTTTACTTCCCATATGTATTAGCCAACCCTCTGACTATCATTGGTATGATCGCCGGTGGTATTGCAGGAACAGGTACCTTTACGCTGTTAAATGTAGGAACAGTGGCAACACCTTCTCCGGGCAGTATCTTCTCTGTCTTAGCATTGTCGCCAAAAACCTCAATGCTCGGTGTCATCGCCGGAGTTGTAATTTCCTGCCTCGTATCCTTTGTAATCAATGCATTCTTTGTAAAACGAATGGTCGCCAAAGGAAAAGGAGAAGTTTCCCTTGGACCGTCAGTAATTCCAAAAGAGGCTATGGGTTCTAGTGCTTCTGATGAAGCTTCTGCAGTAACCAATGACTCTTCCTTAGGTGTTGCAGGTTTAGATCTTAAAGACGTTAAAAAGATCGTGGTTGCCTGTGATGCAGGTATGGGGTCCAGCGCTATGTCAGCCGCTGCCCTTAAGAAAAAAGTAAAAGCAGCTGATCTTCCGGTGGAAGTCATTAATACAGCAATCTCCAAGATCCCGGATGACACAGACTTAGTCATCACGCATAAGGAACTGACCGGTACCGCAAAAGCAGCCCAGCCAAACAAACAGCACTTATCTATCACAAACTATCTCCAGGCTCCGGAATATGATGAACTGGTAGAGCGTTTAAAAAACCGTTAAACCAAGTACGTTTCGTACTGTCCAAATAATCAGCATAGCAATCGGAATGGGCGTTTCCTTCTGGGGAAATGCCCTGTTCCAATATTTTGGGAGGGAATCAAAATGAAAACAGTTATGTATGGGGCCGGAAACATCGGACGCGGATTTATCGGTGCCCTGCTCTCACAGACCGGTTATGAAGTGGTCTTTGTGGATGTAAATGACGAAGTTGTAAATACCATCAACAGGGATAAGACATATCCCCAGGAGATTGTTGGGGAACATGGAAAAACCGTATGGATTCAAAACATAAGAGCTGTTGACGGAAAAGACACCTCGTCTGTCAGCAATGAAATTGCATCTGCAGATCTTCTAGCCACCTCCGTGGGAGTCAGTGTTCTGGAAAAAATTGTTCCTGTCATATGTGAGGGCCTCACAAAACGCTGGGACCAGGATCCGGACAATGTCCTGGATCTCCTGATCTGTGAAAATTTAATGGATGCGGACAAGTTCCTTAGAGAAAGGATCTATAAAACTCTGCCAGCTCGGCATAAAGAGACAATGTCCCAGAGCCTGGGACTTGTGGAGACTTCCATCGGACGTATGGTCCCTGTCATGACAGATGATATGAAGAAAGGCGATCCTCTCCGGATCTGTGTGGAAGAGTATGATTTTCTTCCTGTTGACCGGAATGCATTTAAAGGGCCAATTCCAGATTACGATAAGATCGTACCCTACAGCCCCTTTTCTTTTTATCTGGAACGCAAGCTTTACATCCACAACATGGCTCATGCTTTCACTGCATTTCTTGGAAAAATCAAAGGATATACCTATATTGACGAAAGTATCAATGATATCTATATACGAAAGCTGGTAGAAGGTGCTATGATAGAAAGTGCCATGATGATTTCAAAAAAATATCAAGTGGAATTTTCTGAACTGAAAGCCCATATCGATGACCTGTTGCTGCGTTTTCAAAACTCTGATCTTCATGATACTGTGGAGCGTGTGGGAAGAGAACCATTGCGCAAGCTAAAACCAGATGACCGCTTAGTCGGAGCTCTCCGTGGCTGTGAACACGCGGGGATTCTTCCTGTATATCTGTCATTTGCAGTTGCCTGCGCACTTTACAATGTGACAAAGGATTCTGCTTCTGAGCTTCTCGCCGAAACCAGCCAGATATCAACTCAGGAACCCTGCGGTAAATATATTATGGGATTTTATGAACAGCTTAAAAGTGCACCTAAGGATTTTCCATCTATTTTAAAAATGACTGATACTTTATATTCTGAAATCAGAGGGCCTGTTGTTTAAACGCACAATATGATTTTAACAGAGAGGAATATAGGTGAGGACATGGTTATTTCTGACCGCGCAAAAGAAATAATAGAATATCTACTGGATGCGACCGGTTATGTGAAGGTTTCTGAAATTGCAAAGGAACTGGGTGTCACAGAGCGTACCGTTTACCGTGAAATGCCCGAGATCAATGAGATCATAGAATCCTGTGACTTAAAACTGGAATCTGAGTCCGGCAGGGGAATGCAGATCTACGGTTCCCTCTATAATATGAAACGGCTGGAATCCCTGTTTGAGGAATCCAAGGTTGAACAGAACTATACTGCAAAAGAACGGAATGATCTGATCCTTCTTTTGCTTCTTCATGAGAATGATTACGTCAAGACCCAGTCGCTGGCCATCGACCTGAATACGTCTACCCAGACGATCAGAAACAGCCTGCGCCAGCTGCAGAATTTCCTTGAAAATGATGATATCACTTTGATTACAAAACGCAGCGAAGGTGTTATACTGGAAGGGAAGGAAATATCGAAACGGCATCTGCTGATCAGCATACTTCTGAGAAATATCCCTCTGGATAATTTCTTTGAATGGATGAAGAACAAAAAGTACAAAAATTGTGCATTTATTGATCTGCTCATCCGCTGGGATTATGAAGATACACTTGCTGTGATCTATGATTTCCTGAATCCTCTTATATCAAAAAAGAGACTCAATATTTCCGATAAAGAATTCCAGGAATTTTTGTTTCTCTTATGCATCTTTATCAAGAGACATTCCCTGATTAATGAGAATGGTGAGGAATTAAAGCTCTCTGTGGATATACCGAATCCAGAACAGGAACTTTACAAAAGCATCAAACATTTATTGGAACATAAATTCCAGATAAAGCTCTATGACCCAGAGCTCAATTATTTCAACTGGATGATCAATTTATATACGGGACGCACCCACTATCATGTCTCAAATGATTCCAGCATATTAAAACAGCTGGATCTGGTCACCCAGATGATCGCCAAGGTAGAGGAACGGTTTGGTTTCCCATACAGTGAAGATGAGAACCTTGCCGAAAATCTAATGCTTCACATTAATATGGCGTTGGAGAGGATCCGAAGCGGAATGAATGTATCAAATCCACTCAATGATGACATCTACCAGTCCCATCCAAAGCTCTATGATATCGTAAAGCAAAGTTTTATAGAAGTTTTTAAACACAGCTCCGTCCCGGTGCCCGACGACGAGATAGGATATATCGTCATCTATTTTATCGCCTCGATGGAGTACTTAACCAAGCAATCCATTGCAGTCCTGGTCGTATGTGCCTCAGGCATGGGTTCCTCCAAGATGTTAAGAAGCCGTCTGGAGCGGGAATTTGCAGAGATTGATGTGGAGAAGATCATTTCACTCCACAAGCTCTCCGAGGAGAATCTTTCCCGGTATGATCTGATCATCTCCACCGTGCCGCTTAGTTTAAGCGAAGACAAATACATCTGTGTATCCCCACTGCTCAACGACAGGGACAAGGAAGAAACCAGAAAACGCATTAAACACCTCAATAAAAAAGGAGAACATCATGAATAAGATTTTCAACGCAGACAACATTGTTTTAAACAAACGCCTCCGAAATAAGGAAGACGCTATTGACGTGGCCGGCAAAGTTTTGGTGGAACAGGGTTATGTAGATCCTGAATACGTGGACTGCATGCATAAAAGAGAGGAAGTCATCTCTACCTACATCGGCAATAATGTAGCCATCCCTCATGGTATCGACGGTTCTGAAAAATACATAAAAGAATCCG
Organism: Anaerostipes rhamnosivorans; assembly: GCF_005280655.1. Classification (NCBI taxonomy): domain Bacteria; kingdom Bacillati; phylum Bacillota; class Clostridia; order Lachnospirales; family Lachnospiraceae; genus Anaerostipes; species Anaerostipes rhamnosivorans. Next base: position 23,921 of record NZ_CP040058.1, on the reverse strand, counting down.
GTATATCCTTTATCCAGGTACCGGAAGGAGTCAAATATGGCGAGGATACCGCTTATATCATCATGGGTGTCGCAGGAAAAGACGGAACACATCTGGATATTCTCATGAAGCTTTATGAGGTAATCTGTGAAGAAGAAAACATTACAAAATTAAAAGAGGCCCAGACAAAGGAAGAAATTCTGGACATCATTGGAGACTTGACCGTTTAATCTGATTTACTAAAGCAGCTATAAAGAATAAAAAGGAGATATATTATGTTAATTTTAATTGATGACGCAGACTTAGGAAAAATTGAGGAACTCTATGCAAAATACCCATATGACGGAGTTACCACAAACCCAACGATCTTGGGCAAGACAGGAAATCCTGATCCTATGGATCAGTTAAAGAAAATCCGCGCGATGATCCCAGAAGAAGCTATGCTCCATGCACAGGTACTGTCAACAGAGACAGACGATATGGTAAAAGAAGCTAAGCATATGGTGGATACCATCGGTGGTAACATGTACATCAAAGTTCCTGTTACGGCAAACGGTTTAAAGGCAATCTCAATCTTAAGCAAAGAGGGCATCAATATTACTGCAACTGCCATCTACGGTGTTATGCCTGCATTTATGGCAGCCAAGGCAGGAGCTAAGTTCCTTGCCCCTTATGTAAACCGTCTGGATAACTTAGGCTACAACGGAGTCCAGATCTCAAAGGATATCCATACTATGGTAAAAGCGTCCGGATATGATGCAGAAGTGCTTGGTGCATCCTTTAAGAATTCCCAGCAGGTATTGGAGATGGGTAAATTCGGTATCGGATCTGTCACCGTCAATCCAGATACCTTAAAGACCCTTGCATTTAATCAGGTTGCAGAAGGAGCTGTAAAAGACTTTATCCGTGACTTTGAAAACTGCTGCGGTGAAGGAAAGACAATGCTTGACTTTTAATTTACTGTAATAAAATAACCTGGAATCAATCATAAGATTCCAGGTTATTTTTATTTGTTAGTACAAGTTTTAAAAGCTTATGAATCCTATAACAAATCTTTTCTGAGTTCTGCTCCTGTCCTTGCGCTAAGATATGCGGGGGCAATGTCAAATACCGTCTTGCAGCCTGTCTGTCCCTCTTCTGCCAGCTTATATGCTGCCCTTGCATAGGCCACAATGACACTAGATGTAAACTCAGGGTTGGAGTCCAGCTTCAGGCTGTACTCGATCAGATGCTTGTTTTCCCCGTCCCATCCAGTCTTTCCGCTTCTAAGTACAAATCCTCCGTGCGGTATGTTACTGTGATCTCTTTTTAATTCTTCTTCGCTGATAAAATGAACAGTTGTATCATAGTCAGCAAAGTAATTCGGCATTGTCTTGATCTCTTCTTCAATCTTAGATGTATCCGCTCCGTCTTCTAAGACAACAAAACACTCCCTTGTATGCTTTTCTCTAGTAGAAAGTTCAGGATCCTCACCGCTTCGCACTGCTTCCAGAGCAGATTCCACTGGTATTGTATATTGCTTTCCATCTTTTACACCTTCTATGCGGCGGATCGCATCGGAATGTCCCTGGCTGACCCCTCTACCCCAGAAAGTATAATCCTTCCCTTCCGGAAGAATCGCATTGGCATACATTCTGTTTAAAGAGAACATACCTGGGTCCCAGCCCACAGAAATAATTCCTACTTTCCCGCTCTGTTTTGCAGCTGCATCCACATTGGCAAAATGCTCCGGAATCTTTGCATGGGTATCAAAGCTATCCACTACGTTAAACATAGAGACATACTCTGGTGTCTGAACCGGAAGGTCTGTGGCACTTCCTCCGCATAAAATCATTACATCAATCTTATCTTTCCATTCTGGTGCATCCGCTACATTGCATACTGCAGCAGACTCTGTGAGAATTGTGACATCTTCCGGGTTCCTTCTTGTAAATACCGCTGCCAATTCCATATCAGGATTCTGTCGAATCGCACATTCAACGCCGCGTCCAAGATTACCATAACCTAAAATACCAATTCGTATACTCATCTTATTTTCTCCTGTCTGTTTTTTATCTTTTTTTGATTATACTTGCTGAACTGAAATTCTGCAAGATAAAATAGTCCGTTAATTCATTTTCTTCCTTTTTTCAACAATATTTTTCTATATCTGCTCACGACCGTGGCTGAATGTAACAGGATATTTCCGATAAAGATAAAAACTGAATATCACGGTAATCGTTTCTGCTGCTAGGAATGACCACCATATTCCTTTCATGCCGATAAAATGAGACAACATCATCATAAAAGGAAGCAGGAGCACCAGCTGGCGCAATATATTTATCAGCATACTGAATCCCACTCTTTTTGTGGACTGCATAAATGATGCAATCATCGTGGCCGCCGCGGCAAACACATAGCTTGTACACATAATCTTTAATGCAGGTATACCAAACGACATCATTTCATCTGATGCGTTAAAAATCCTTAAGATCTGTCCTGGAAACATCCAGAAGATAACAATGCTGGCACCTGTAAGAGCCACTCCTATCCCTGTACCATATTTGAGAGCCTGATAAAGTCTCTGTTTATTTCCGGCTCCGTAGTTATAGCTCATAATAGGAATACATCCCTGTACCAGGCCATTTAAAGTCATGATTACGATCTGCTGCAGTTTAAAATATGCCCCAAAAAATGCAACTGCCGTAGTAGAGTATAATACTAAAAACATATTCGTAAAGTACGTCATAAATGCCCCTAAAGCATTCATTATAAAAGATGGAAACCCAATCACAAAAATATCTCTGAAGATCTTAAAATCAATATGGAAACCTTTGATTTTCATCCTTACTTTCTGTTTTCTAAATAAAAGTACATAGAATGCAAGAATCATAGAAAACGTATATCCGCATACGGTCGATACAGCTGCTCCTTCAACTCCCATTTTCGGAAACCCAAAGTATCCGAAAATAAGAATAGGGTCCAGTACAAAATTCAACACCACTCCTGCAATTTGAAACCACATAGGAGCAATCATATTTCCGGTACCCTGAAGGATCTTTTGAATACAGATATGTACCATACTGGATACTTCCAAAAAAGCACAGACTCTCATATAGCGAACTGCCAGAGCATAGATTTCCGGATCATCTGTAAAAGAAGCAAAAAAGGGTTCTGTAATCAGAAGTATAATAACCGTTACAATGGCTCCCATGACAGCAGAAAGTATAATGCCATTTGTCACCACACTGTCAGCTTTATCCTGGTTCTTCTGCCCCAGGCTGTTGGCAATCAATACATTCACGCCCACGCCAATCCAAATGGACATAGCAACCATTAAGGTTGTGATTGGAAATGCCAGTGATACAGCCGTCAGAGCTTTCTCACCAATCCATGATACAAACATACAGTCTACAAAATTATATGTATACTGCATGAACATAGAAATAAGCGGCGGAACCGCCATAGATACAATTAAAGGAAACATTGGCCTTGTCTCCATCTTATTTACACCACTCATAACCTCTCCCCCTGTATGAATCTTTATTCCATAGGGAAAACCTTCCTATAGAATAAAAAATCTGGATATCATAAGATATCCAGACTATTTTAGAGTTGCGGGGGCCGGATTTGAACCAACGACCTTCGGGTTATGAGCCCGACGAGCTACCAGACTGCTCCACCCCGCGATATAAAAGTAAAAAGGCGCCAACCAGATTTGAACTGGTGATCAGGGAGTTGCAGTCCCATGCCTTACCACTTGGCTATGGCGCCATATAATATAGTATATGCAGACGTATCTAAATTATGATACGAAAAAATGACTCCAACGGGATTTGAACCCGTGTTACCGCCGTGAAAGGGCGGTGTCTTAACCACTTGACCATGGAGCCTTGTTTCTCTGACCGCTTCACGGCCTTTCTTTCACTAACCTCAAGTTCTGCCTTCCGGCTCCCTCTCACTCAGTGTTCCGACCTCCCCGAGCTGGGCTCGAACCAGCGACAACACGGTTAACAGCCGTGCGCTCTACCTACTGAGCTATCGAGGATCATTCTCTTCTATTCTCTGCCTTTTGGCTTTCAAATATTCAATATACCTTATAACGCAAAGCGTACCGTCCGTAGGACCTAAAATACGGGATGCCCTTTGGGTATACCTTCAAAACTACATACAGAACCTTTCATCAAACATCTTCCTTACCTTCTTTGGTTAAAGCCTCGACCGATTAGTAACAGTCAGCTCCATACGTTGCCGCACTTCCACCTCTGCCCTATCTACCTCGTCGTCTTCAAGGGGTCTTACTAGATTACTCTATGGGAAATCTTATCTTTAGGGGGGCTTCACGCTTAGATGCCTTCAGCGTTTATCCCTTCCAGACTTGGCTACTCTGCTATGCATTTGGTAATACAACAGATCCACCAGTGGTCCGTCCATCCCGGTCCTCTCGTACTAAGGACAGCTCCTATCAAATTTCCTCCGCCTGCGCCGGATAGGGACCGAACTGTCTCACGACGTTCTGAACCCAGCTCGCGTACCGCTTTAATGGGCGAACAGCCCAACCCTTGGAACCTGCTACAGCTCCAGGATGCGATGAGCCGACATCGAGGTGCCAAACCACTCCGTCGATGTGAACTCTTGGGAGTGATAAGCCTGTTATCCCCAGGGTAGCTTTTATCCGTTGAGCGATGGCAATCCCACGTTATACCACCGGATCACTAAGTCCTACTTTCGTACCTGCTCCACCCGTCGGTGTCACAGTCAAGCCTTCTTCTGCCTTTGCACTCTGCGAATGGTTTCCGACCATTCTGAGAAGACCTTTGAGCGCCTCCGATACCCTTTCGGAGGCGACCGCCCCAGTCAAACTCCCCACCTGACATTGTCCCCCAGCCGGATCACGGCTGTTGGTTAGAAATCCAATACTGCAAGGGTGGTATCCCAACAGCGGCTCCAGAAGGACTGGCGTCCTTCCTTCACAGCCTCCCACCTATCCTGTACATGCAGTACCGAATCCCAGTATCAAGCTGGAGTAAAGCTCCATGGGGTCTTTCCGTCCTGGCGCAGGTAACCAGCATCTTCACTGGTATTTCAATTTCACCGGGTGTGTTGTTGAGACAGTGCCCAAATCATTACGCCTTTCGTGCGGGTCGGAACTTACCCGACAAGGAATTTCGCTACCTTAGGACCGTTATAGTTACGGCCGCCGTTTACTGGGGCTTAAGTTCAGACCTTCGCGATCACTCGCTAAGCCCTCCCCTTAACCTTCCAGCACCGGGCAGGCGTCAGCCCATATACTTCACCTTGCGGTTTTGCATAGACCTGTGTTTTTGCTAAACAGTTGCTTGGGCCAATTCTCTGCGGCCATCTTTCGATGGCACTCCTTCTCCCGAAGTTACGGAGTCATTTTGCCGAGTTCCTTAACAACACTTCTCCCGTCGGCCTTAGGATTCTCTCCTCATCCACCTGTGTCGGTTTACGGTACGGGCGCATAAAAAACAATAGTGGCTTTTCTTGACAGCCGGGGGCCTGGGCTTCCCTACTTTTGTTCGGTCCGCGTCACAGCTTTGCCTTGCATGAGGGATTTTCCTCCCATACGGCTCCTCTGCTTGCGCCAGTCTTTCCATTCCTGGCTCCCATTTCCCTTCTGTGTCCCCACAGTTCTGTTTTTATGCGGTACTGGAATTTCAACCAGTTGTCCATCGACTACGGCTCTCGCCCTCGCCTTAGGTCCCGACTTACCCAGAGCAGATCAGCTTTACTCTGGAAACCTTAGATATTCGGCCGGAAGGATTCTCACCTTCCTCTCGCTACTCATTCCGGCATTCTCTCTTCTAAACAGTCCACCACTCCTTACGGTATGGCTTCATCCCGTTTACAATGCTCCTCTACCAATGTATCAATACATTCCACAGCTTCGGTGTCGTGTTTTAGCCCCGGACATTTTCGGCGCAGGATCTCTCGACTAGTGAGCTATTACGCACTCTTTCAATGTATGGCTGCTTCTAAGCCAACGTCCTAGTTGTCTCTGAAATCCCACATCCTTTTCCACTTAACACGTACTTTGGGACCTTAGCTGGTGGTCTGGGCTGTTTCCCTTTCGACTGTCCAACTTATCTCGTACAGTCTGACTCCCTGGCATCATCTGTATGGCATTCGGAGTTTGATATGTTTTGGTAAGCTTTGACGCCCCCTAGACAATTCAGTGCTCTACCTCCACCAGACTCTTACCAGAGGCTAGCCCTAAAGCTATTTCGAGGAGAACCAGCTATCTCCGGGTTCGATTGGAATTTCTCCGCTATCCACACCTCATCCCCACCCTTTTCAACGGATGTGGGTTCGGTCCTCCACTTCCTCTTACGGAAGCTTCAACCTGGACATGGATAGGTCACCCGGTTTCGGGTCTACCCTCACTGACTTAAAACGCGCTCTTAACGCTCGCTTTCACTTCGGCTCCAGACCTTAAGTC
>NZ_CP040058.1:0-12500 GCF_005280655.1 Anaerostipes rhamnosivorans | reverse complement strand
CATCATTCCTTTGGGCTGGTTGAAGTCAATTTCTCTTGTGTCCACTCCGACATATTTGAATACCTCAAACAATGCCTTACCAAAATGTCCGAAGGTTACGGCTCCATGATGAGGGAAATTTTTCTCTATGAGCACATGGCGGTAGAACCGGCCCATTTCTGGTATGGCAAAAACTCCGATGCCTCCAAAGGACCTGGTCTTGACCGGCAGTACCTCTCCCTGGGCAACATACGCCCTCAATTTTGCGTCCGCTGTGCTCTGTAAACGATAAAATGTAATATCTCCAGGTATAATATCCCCTTCCAAGGTTCCCTGTGTTGACTCCTCCGGCAAGGTTCTTGTCATGATCAGCTGGTTTTTCATTTCACAGGAAGACAATTTTCCTGAGGCAGTATTACCGCAGTGGAATCCCATAAATACATCTCTGTGGCTGTAGTTATATTTGTTTTCGATTTCAGATACATACATATCATCCGGAACTGTATTATTTATATCCAGAAGTGTCACAGTATCTCCACTGACTGCCGTACCGATATACTCACTTAGAGCGCCATAGATATCTACCTCACAAGAAACCGGAATCCCTCTCGCAGTAAGGCGGCTGTTTACATAACACGGCACAAAACCAAACTGCGTCTGAAATGCAGGCCAGCACTTCCCTGCTATGGCAACGTAATCCCTGGAACCTTTATGCTTCTTAACCCAATCTAGCAGAGTAAGCTCATACTGAGCCAGTTTCGGAAGAATTTGAGGCTTATTATTGCCTCCGGAGAGTTCTCTCTCCATATCTTTTACAACATCGGGAATTCTTTCATCATCTTCATGGGCCTTAAAGGACTCAAATAAATCCAATTCAGAGTTTTCTTCTATTTCTACACCTAAGTTATACAGTTGTTTGATCGGTGCGTTGCAGGCGAGAAAATCCTGGGGTCTCGGACCGAAAGAAATAATTTTAAGATTCCGCAAACCTATCACGGCTCTGGCAACCGGCACAAACTCGTGGATCATGTCCGCCACTTCCCCTGCAGTGCCAACAGGATATTCCGGAATGTAAACCTGTACGTTTCTAAGCTTTAAATTATAACTTGCGTTGAGCATTCCGCAGTAAGCGTCTCCCCGGTCATCTGTAAGCTTCTCCATAGTCTCCTCTGCTGCCGCCGCAAACATCACAGGACCGTTGAATTCCTTTGCAAGCAGAGTCTCCGCCGTCTCAGGACCAAAGTTGCCCAGATAGACAACCAGAGCATTGCATCCTGCTTCCTCAAGTTCCTCCAAGGCCTTTCTCATATGTACTTCATTCTCAATGCACGTATTACATTCGTAGATCTCCCCATATTGCTCACGATAAGCTTTAGCTGCAAGCTTTCTTCTGTTCTCTGAAAGAGACATAGGAAAACAGTCTCTGCTCACGGCAGCAATCCCCAGCTTGACTTTTGGTATATTGTCCATAACATTCCCTCCATAACATAGATCAAAACAACAGTGGTATCACTTCTTATTTTACCACTGATCTGATATAAGGACCATAAAACAGTATATCTAAATGAATAAATTTAGATATACACAGACATTTCTATTTTTCTAAAGATTATCCACATAGGGAATGAGAACAAAATGGAAAAGTCCGTTCCAACTCTCAAAATCATTCAATCGTAAGCATCATACCTAGAGAGCTTTTTTATTTCATAAGAACAATTTTCGTATGAAATAAAAAGGCTGATTTCTGTTCAATTACAAAAATCAGCCTTTTTATAATACTATCCAAATCTTGCTTTAAACTGCTTCCGTCTCACCTTTCAGTCCATAAAATGCCCCCGGTATCTCTGATTCTTTATGAGCGATCAGCCATTTATTTCTGGCATAAAGAATCTTATCCTTTTCAGTCTGCACTTTATTCCTGAACGGTTCACTTGTATGTTTCGGTGCAATGCAGATCATCTTAAATCCGTAACCATTAATGTTGCAGGGGGTACAGTGTAGGACACCACAGTTTAATTCCACAGCTGTTCCCTTCGGCACAAAAAATGCCTCCATCTTGGATGTGTGATATTCACTGTTAGGCCCAATGTCCTCGCTGAGTCCAAAATACATAACACAATCTGTTACAGCAATATGTATGACCTTTGATCGGTGGTATTCCACTCCGTGGATTCTGTGGTTATGCCCGTTTAAATATCCGATCTGTATCGGGAGTTCATGGAAAAGTTCACACTGGATCTTATGGCATATAGGAAGCTCTTCCATTTCCTTTACTGTCAGCTGCTCTTCAAAATACTTTACCGGAGGTACATTGTCCATATATTGAAACAACTCAGTAAAATCTGTATTCTCTATGACATGACCATATTTCTTAAATTCAGGTTCAAAAATATACCTTAACATTCTATCGTCTCCTTTTTATCTCTAAAAGATTTAGATATCAGAAAATCTATCTTTATCATTCTACATAATTCTACCAAAAATGCTATAAAGATTTCTTTTCAAATTCTTTAAGTTTTTATGAACTTCTGGTATATTCTTGCCATTTAATGAAAAATTATTCCAGATAATTTACTTTATAGTCTGTCACTGCCGTCTCATACAAATTATTACCGAGACTATCAATAACTACAATAACCGGCAGATTCTCCACTCTAAGCTTCCTGACGGCTTCAGTGCCAAGGTCTTTATAAGCTACCACCTGAGCCTCTTTGATACATTTTGAGAGCAGTGCTCCTGCTCCTCCCACAGCCGCAAAATAGACAGCTCCGTTTTCCTTCATCGAATCGATCACAGCCTGGGATCTCTTTCCTTTTCCGATCATACCTTTTAAACCCAGCGAGAGCATCAAAGGAGTATACTTATCCATTCTGCTGCTTGTAGTAGGTCCGGCCGAACCGATCACCTGGCCTTCCCTTGCCGGTGTGGGGCCCAGATAATAAACGAACTGATCTTTCAGATCCACCGGAAGTTCTCTGCCCTCTGAGACAGTCTCGTACATCCTCTTATGTGCAGCATCTCTTGCTGTATAGATCGTCCCAGTCAGATAAACATAATCACCTGCCCGCAGTTCCTTCAGTTCTCCGGCAGAAGCCGGAACTGTTACATACTTATCCATCTTTCCATCTCTCCTTATAAAACCCGGTGCACATGGCGGTTGACGTGACAGCAGATATTGACGGCCAGTGGCATGCCTGCAATGTGGGTTGGATAGGTCTCAATATTGACACCCAGGGCAGTGGTGCTGCCTCCAAGACCTCCAGGCCCGATGCCCAGCTGGTTGATCTCCTCCAGCAGCTCCTCCTCCAATATCCGGATATGCTCTTTTTCTGACCTCTGGTCCAGATTTCTCGTCAAAGCTTTCTTGGCCAGATACGCTGCCTTCTCAAAGCTTCCTCCCAGACCCACTCCCACGACCATAGGAGGACATGCATTTGGTCCCGCATCCCTCACTGCTTCCAGAACAGAGTTTTTTACCCCTTCTGCGCCGTCTGCCGGCTTCAGCATAAAGACCCGGCTCATGTTTTCGCTTCCAAATCCCTTAGGGGCCACCAATATTTCAAGTTTATCCCCGGAAACGATATCGATATGCACAATCGCCGGTGTATTATCTTTTGTATTTTCCCTGATCAAAGGATCTTTTACAACTGATTTTCTTAAATATCCCTCTTCGTATCCCTGGCGGACACCCTCATTGACTGCATCGTGGAGATCCATTCCCTCAATGTGAAGATCCTGCCCGATATTCAAAAACACCACTGCCATCCCGGTATCCTGGCAGATAGGGATCTGCTCTTCTCCGGCGATCTTCATATTTTCTCTGAGCTGGCAAAGAATTTGTTTTCCAAGAGGAGTCTTCTCTGTCCCGGCTGCATGCTCCAGCCGGCATTTCATATCATCGGACAGAGAAAGGTTTGCCTCAATGCACATCTCCTTGATGTTTTGGATAATTTCATCTGTATGAACCGTTCTCATAGTTTCCTCCAAAATCATTTTCATCCGTTATTCTGCTGTGAAACACGAAGTCAGAGCACAGGCGAAATAAGCCATGCTCTGACCGTCGGTTTTTATTTACTCTTCTTCCGGATCTTCTGTTTCTTCTTCTACTTCCTCATCCCGGACTTTTGCCATACTTGCAACAATCACATTGTCATCTAAATTCATAAGCTTTACACCGGAGGTATTTCGTCCAAGCATGGAGATACCCTCCACTCCCATACGGATCACAACACCTTCCGTGGTGATCATCAGAACTTCATTTTCTTCATCCACAGCCTTGACTCCGACCACATCTCCTGTCTTGTCTGTGATCTTGTAACAGCGGATACCTTTTCCTCCTCTGTGCTGAGGCGTAAACTCCGTCATCATCGTACGTTTACCCATACCCTTTTCTGACACAAACAGCAGTGCTTCTCCCTGGGAGCTCAGCTGCATGCCGATGACTTCATCATCTCCGTCCAGATTGATACCGCGCACACCCATAGCAGTACGTCCGATGGATCTTGCATCGGTCTCATGGAATCTGATACACTGTCCGTTTTTGGTCACAAGGAACACATCCTGGTCATTATCCGTAAACTTCACTTCGATCAGTTCATCGTTTTCTTTTAAGGTAATGGCCAGAAGCCCTGTCTTTCTTATGTTGGCGTATTCCATGATCGGAGATTTCTTAACCACTCCGCTCTTCGTAGCCATAAATAGATAATGGTCTTCTTTGTATTCATTGATGGGGATCACTGCCGTGATCTTTTCCTCCGGCTGCAGCTGAATCAGATTCACGATGGCTGTTCCCCTTGCCGTCCGGCTGCTCTCCGGTATCTCATAAGCCTTAAGCCGGTATACTCTTCCCATATTCGTAAAGAACATGATGTAGTGGTGGGACGTAGTCATAAACAGCTCCTCAATGTAATCTTCATCGATGGTCTGCATTCCTTTGATCCCTTTTCCGCCTCTGTTCTGGCTCTTAAAAGTATCCACGGTCATCCTCTTGATGTATCCCAGCTTGGTCATGGTGATGATGGTATTTTCTTTCGGGATCAGATCCTCCATAGAAATATCATTGACATCAAAACCAATGGAGGTTCTTCTCTCATCGCCATATTTATCACGGATCAGGATCAATTCATCTTTGATAACACCAAGAAGAATTCTCTCATCCGCAAGGATCGCTTTCAATTCTGTGATCCTTTCCATCAGCTCATTGTATTCTTTTTCAAGCTTGGCACGCTCCAAACCATTCAGAGCACGCAGCCTCATATCTACGATAGCCTGAGCCTGCGGATCGGTCAGGGCAAATCGTTCCATCAACTGCACTTTGGCCTCAGAAATATTGGCCGCCGCCCTGATGATCTTGATGACCTCATCGATATTATCCTGTGCGATGAGCAGACCTTCCAGGATATGAGCCCGTTCTTCGGCTTTGTTCAACTCATATTTGGTCCTTCTGGTCACAACATCCTTCTGGTGCTCCAGATAATAATTGAGCATTTCAAACAGATTCAGTATCTTTGGTTCGTTGTCAACTAAAGCCAGCATAATGACTCCGAATGTATCCTGAAGCTGGGTATGTTTAAACAGACGGTTTAAGACAACATTTGCATTGGCATCCCTTCTGAGTTCAATACAGATCCTCATACCGGTTCTGTCAGATTCATCCCTGATCTCTGTAATTCCGTCTACTTTTTTCTCTTTCACAAGCTCTGCTATCTTCTGGATCAGCCTTGCCTTATTGACCATATACGGAAGCTCCGTCACAACGATTCTCTGCTTTCCGTTTGCCATCGGTTCAATATCCGTCACGGCGCGCACTTTAATCTTGCCACGGCCTGTGCGGTACGCCTGGCTGATGCCTGCTTTTCCTAAAATCGTGGCTCCTGTCGGAAAGTCCGGTCCCTTTACGATCTCCAGCAGTTCTTCCATATCTGTCACATGGTCATTCTCCACCTGATCGTCAATGATCTTCACCACTGCATTGATAACTTCCCTCAAGTTATGGGGAGGTATATTGGTAGCCATACCAACTGCGATACCCTGGGTTCCGTTTACGAGCAGATTCGGAAATCTTGATGGCAGAACCTGTGGTTCTTTTTCCGTCTCATCAAAGTTCGGGATAAAGTTGACCGTATCTTTTCCGATGTCCGCCAGCAGTTCCATAGAGATCTTGCTGAGCCTTGCCTCTGTATAACGCATGGCCGCAGCACCGTCACCGTCCACAGAACCAAAGTTTCCGTGTCCGTCTACCAGAGGATAACGGGTGGACCATTCCTGAGCCATATTTACCAAAGCTCCATAAATAGAGCTGTCTCCATGTGGATGATATTTACCCATGGCATCCCCGACGATACGTGCGCATTTACGGTGCGGTTTGTCCGGTCCATTGTTCAGCTCGATCATTGCATAAAGGATTCTTCTCTGAACTGGCTTCAGCCCGTCCCTTACATCCGGAAGGGCCCTCGCTGCGATAACGCTCATGGCATAATCGATGTAGGAATTCTCCATTGTCTGCTTCAGATCAACGTCATGAACTTTATCAAAGATTGTATTTTCGTCCATATATTATATTCCTTCCTATACGTCCAGGTTATGGACATATTTTGCATTGGCTTCAATAAACTCCCGCCTTGGTTCTACCTGGTCACCCATCAGTGTGGTGAAGGTTAGATCTATCTCTGAAGCGGAATCCTCATCGATGGTCACTCTAAGCAACACTCTCTTATCAGGATCCATGGTGGTATCCCAGAGCTGTTCAGCATCCATCTCACCCAGACCTTTATAGCGCTGGATCTTATTATTGTTGTCCCTGCCAATTTCATTGACAATATTATTTAATTCCTGGTCACTATAAGCATACCAGAACTTTTTATTCCGTTCCACCCGGTAAAGTGGGGGCTGCGCCATATACACATACCCTTCTTTGATCAAGTCCGGCATAAAGCGATAGAAAAATGTAAGGAGCAGCGTGGCAATGTGGGCGCCGTCCACATCGGCATCGGTCATAATGATGATCTTATGGTATCTAAGTTTCTCAATGTCAAAATCATCATGAATCCCCGTCCCGAACGCTGTGATCATTGCCTGAATCTCTTTATTCATGAGGATTTTATCCAATCTGGATTTCTCCACGTTCAGGATTTTACCCCTCAGTGGCAGAATTGCCTGAGTCGCGCGGGATCTGGCTGTCTTTGCAGACCCTCCAGCGGAATCTCCCTCGACAATATATATTTCGCAATTTTCCGGGTTCTTGTCAGAACAGTCCGCCAGTTTCCCAGGCAGGCTGAATCCGTCCAGGGCCGTTTTTCTTCTGGTCAAATCCCTGGCTTTTCTCGCAGCATCCCTGGCTCTCTGGGCCAGAACTGCTTTTTCACAGATGACCTTCGCAATAGAAGGGTTTTGTTCCAGAAAATAGGTAAGCTGTTCATTGACAATGCTGTTTACAGCCCCTCTTGCTTCACTATTTCCAAGCTTCTGCTTTGTCTGTCCCTCAAACTGGGGCTCTCCGAGTTTGATGCTGATAACAGAGGTAAGCCCCTCTCTGATGTCTTCCCCAGAGAGATTACTCTCGTTCTCCTTCAGCAGCTTATTTTTTCGTGCATAGTCATTGAAAGTAGAAGTAAGTGCATTTTTAAACCCGGACAGATGAGTTCCTCCCTCGGGCGTTATAATATTATTTACAAAGCTTAGAGAATTCTCGTTATAAGAATCATTATGCTGCATGGCAACTTCTACATAAACCCCGTCTTTTTCTCCTTCGCAGTAGATCACCTGATCATACAGCGGTTCTTTTCCTTTGTTCAGGTAAGTGACGAACTCTTTGATCCCGCCCTCGTAGTGAAAAACTTCCTGTACTGTCTCTTCCTGACGTTCGTCCGTCAGAATGATCCTCAGATTTTTGGTCAGAAATGCTGTTTCACGGAGACGCTGCCTCAGTGTTTTATAGTCAAATTCTGTTTCCTCAAAGATTGTATCGTCAGGAAGGAAACTGACCACGGTACCGTTTTGCTCAGTTTCTCCCACAACCTTCAGCGGATAGCAGACTTTTCCCTTCTCGTACCGCTGGTTATATATTTTTCCGTCTGTGTGGACGTTGACTTCCAGCCAGTTGGAAAGGGCATTCACTACGGATGATCCTACACCGTGCAGCCCACCGGACACTTTGTATCCTCCGCCGCCGAACTTTCCTCCTGCATGAAGAATTGTAAATACGACTTCCACACTGGAGACACCCTTTTTCTTGTTGATGCCTACTGGGATCCCCCTTCCGTTGTCACGGACTGTGACGGAATTATCCTTGTTCAGTGTCACATAAATCGTATCACAGTATCCTGCCAGTGATTCATCGACCGCATTGTCCACAATTTCATATACCAAATGGTGAAGCCCTTTGGCGGATGTACTTCCAATGTACATTCCCGGCCTTTTCCGTACAGCTTCCAATCCCTCCAAGATCTGAATCTGATCCGCACCATATTCTCCTTTTTTCTCAGTGCCCATACGTTCCTCCTAATTTTCTCTGACAATTTTACCTGATTTGACCTGAAACATTTTGTCAATTTGTAAATGACTGTTTATAAATTCTTCCAGACCCGTACATGTAATCAGTGTCTGAATGTCC
The DNA here is from genome assembly GCF_005280655.1 of Anaerostipes rhamnosivorans. Lineage (NCBI taxonomy): Bacteria > Bacillati > Bacillota > Clostridia > Lachnospirales > Lachnospiraceae > Anaerostipes > Anaerostipes rhamnosivorans. The sequence continues at coordinate 3,910 of NZ_CP040058.1, read as the reverse complement.
TTAATACTGTCCAAAAGATAATTCTTCCGGCTGCTGTCCAGTTCTGACAGCACATCGTCCAAAAGCAGGATCGGTGTCTCCCCGGTCTGTCTTTTTACAAGCTCAATCTGAGCAAGTTTCAATGATAAGGCGGCAGTCCGCTGCTGGCCCTGAGAACCAAACCTGCGGATATCAATCCCGTTCACAAGAAATTCAATATCATCTCGGTGGGGGCCTGCTCCTGTAGAAGCATACTTAAGGTCAATCTCCCTCTTTTTTTGCAAAACAGTCAGAAACTCATCATAGTTCACACTATAATCATATTTTAAATCAATCTTTTCCTTTTTTCCGGTAAGGTTTTTGTGGATCTCCCGGATGATCCTGTTGAGATCATCTATAAATTTCTGACGGTACCGGATCACCTCAGATCCATATCGAACCAGCTGCAGATCCCAACTGTCTAATGTATCCAAAAGATCTCTCTGAAAAGCCAGCTGCCTGAGCAGATTATTCCTCTGTGTCATAACTTTGTTATAGCTGGAGAGCTGGTGAAGATACATTTTCTCCAGCTGCGAAAGCTCAATATCTAAAAACTTCCTCCGCTCAGAGGGACCATTCTTGATGATACTAAGATCCTCCGGCGAAAAAAATATGACAGGAACAAAACCTAAGAGATCACTGGATCTCTTGATCGGGATCTGGTCAATAGCCGCTCCCTTTGTCTTGCTCTTTTTTAAATGCATGTCAATCTGATGCCCTATATCCTGCTTCACAAGATGAATCCGTATATGGGACTCATTTTCTCCGAAACGGATGATCTCACGGTCTTTGCTTCCTCTATGCGATTTGGTCGTAGCTCCAAGATATACTGCCTCCAGGATATTCGTCTTTCCCTGTGCATTATCCCCGTATAAGATATTGGTCCCTTTTGAAAACTCAATGATCAGACGGTCATAATTCCGATAATTTTTTAGCTCTAAAGACTGAATATACATAAGGCACCCAACTATTTCACAATTTTTACGGACTGTCCGTCATATTCAATGACTTCTCCGCCGTACAACTTTTTCCCACGTCTTGTATCAACTTCTCCATTGACACAGACAAGTCCGTCCTGAATGACGATTTTGGCTTCCACGCCAGAACCCACAAGCCCCGCAGCCTTTAGTGCCTGGCCGAGTTTGATGTAATCTTCGCTTAATTTGATCTGCTCCATTAAAATTTCCTTTCTAGTGGTTGAAATTTACAGGAAGTATTAAATAAATATAGGATTCAGAACTGTCTTTGATAAAACAAGGTGCTTTCGGATTGACAAGATAGATGTTGATCTCCTCATCATCGATGACACGAAGCACATCCATCAAAAATTTCGGGTTGAATCCAATCAGAATATCCCTTCCCTCTTTCTGGATCAAAATATTTTCCTCCATGGAACCAAAGAAAGATGAAATATTTAATTCCAGGGAATTGTCTGTGATGTTGATGACGATCGGTTTTTTATCTGATTCCCTGATCAACAGGCTGGCACGGTCAATACAGTCCAAAAATTCTTTTTTATTGATGGTGATCTTTGTCTCGTAATCGCTGGACAGCATCTGGCTTATCTTATAGTATTCCCCTTCTAAAAGTCTTGAAACAACTCTTGTTTGATCAAATTCAAATAAGATATGCTTATTAGTCACATAAATTATAACATCTTTTTCTGCATCGCCGGAAATAATTTTTGTAATTTCCTGTAATGTCTTTCCTGGAACGACAACTTTAAAGGAGTCAAAACTCTCTTTTAGTTCTATATTCCTGATAGAAATTCTATGGCCGTCAAGGGACACAACATTTAGTTTGTTGTCTTCAACCTCAAAAAGTTCACCTGTCATTAGTTTATTGTTTTCATTGTCGGATATGGAAAATATTGTCTGTCTGATTACTTCCTTTAGTGTAAACTGCGACAATGTGATACTTTTTTCCTTTTCAATCTCAGGAAGATATGGGAATTCAGACCCTTCTTGTCCAACAATATGGAAACATGCCTTTTCACAAGTGATGGTTGCCTTGTAATCAGAATCTGTCTCAATGGTCACATCATTATCAGGTAGTTTTCTGACAATCTCAAAAAACAGTTTGGCATCCAGTGCTATTTTCCCCTGTTCTAAAATATTACCTTCAATATTGGTTTCAATGCCTAATTCCATATCGTTGGCAGTTAATGTGATGGTACCTGCGCTTGCCTCAATAAGGATACATTCAAGAATGGGCAGTGTTGTTTTGTTTGAAACAGCTTTGGATACAATGCTGACACCGGAAACAAGGTCGGTTCTATTACAAACGATTTTCATATTGTGTATAACTCCTTTCAGGTTCAAAAATACTTAAATATATGTTTAAAATCCGCAGTATTAGCCGTAGGGGCTGTGGATTTGTGAATAACCCTAAAAAATGGCTTAATTTAAGGCTGAATTAAGGTTCATAACATGTTAAGAAGCCACGGATAAAGCATTCATAACTTTGAGGTTATCAACAAGCCGAAAATTAAGGTTTAAATTATCAACAGTTAAGGCACAGGTTATCCACAGAAGTATGTGAACAAGCCTTAAGAAGGGTTCATTTTTTTAATGATTATGTCAAGAGTCGTGGATAGAGTGTTGTCTTTTTGTAAATCCTTCTCTATCTTCTCTGAACCATGGATGACCGTTGAATGATCCCTCTTGCCAAGGAATTCTCCGATCTTAACAAAAGAAGTATCGGTCAGCTTCTTGCAAAGGTACATGCAGATCTGTCGCGGATACGCGATATCATGGCTTCTCTTTTTCGATAAAATATCGGCAGGCTGGATATTAAAATGCTCAGCTACCGTGGTTATGATCAGATCTGGTGTAATTTTGACAACAGTATCATTGTCTACAAGGTCTTTTAGGGCAATTTTAGCCAGATCAAGGTCAATCGGCCGTTTTTCAAGCTTGGAGTATACCCGGATCTTGTTTAGTGCCCCTTCAAGTTCTCGAATATTGGATTTAATGTTGGATGCTATGTAGTCAAATATGGCGTCATCTATATAGATGTGATCCAGTTCAGCGCGTTTTCTCAAAATTGCGATTCTAGTCTCATAATCAGGAGGCTGAATATCAGCGGTCAGTCCGCAGCCAAAACGGGTACGCAAACGTTCCTCCAATGTCTCGATCTCTTTCGGAGGCTTATCGGAGGATATGATAATCTGGCTTTTTGAATTATAAAGGGCATTAAATGTGTGGAAAAACTCCTGCTGGGTGCTGTCCTTACCTATTATAAACTGAATATCATCGATCAGGAGAACGTCGATGGTCCGGTACTTGTTCCGGAGCTCCTCCTGTTTGTTGTGATGGATGGCGTTGATGACTTCGTTGGTAAAATCCTCACTGGTCACGTAAAGAACCTTGAGTTTACTGTTATTTTCCATGATATAATGGGCGATGGAGTGCATCAAGTGAGTCTTGCCGAGTCCGGCGCCTCCATACAAAAACAGTGGGTTGTATGCTTCCGCCGGAGCTTCCGCCACAGCAATGCAGGCAGCATGGGCCATCTGGTTATTGGTTCCAACGACGAAGCTGTCAAATGTATATCGAGGATTTAGGTTATTGGAGTCCTGAAGCTGGGTATCTGTCCGGGAGGCCGGAGATTTTTTCTTTTCAGCTTCTTCCAGAACAAAAGATATCTCGTATTTTTTACCTGTTATATCCTGAATGGCCAGAGAAATATAAAAGTCATACATCTTACTTTCAATAAAATGTATGCCTCTGGCATCGAAATTACTGTTCAATGACAAAACAATCTGATCGTCTTTCACTTCTTTGATGTTGAGCGGTTTTATCCAGGCGTTGATAGCGGCACTCGAAATATCATGTTCCTGCTCGAGTTTTAACAGAACATCGTCCCAGATCGCTTCGATTTCTTTCTTCAT